>CAZZLA010000068.1:0-7114 GCA_964655035.1 uncultured Candidatus Bathyarchaeia archaeon
TAGATGACTTCCCAGACGAGGGTTTTAGATGCCCTGGATGTGATGATAGTAATTGTACTTTTACTCTGGTTGAATAATCTATTTTTTTAAAACAAAAGTATTTTGATTTGCCTAACTGGTTTGAAAATTCATTTTTTTCTATACGAAATGAAAATAGAATAAAATAGAATCGATATAATCTGCTATTAAATAATTTAATAATTAATACTTCAATCCATAATGTTCATTCTACTCATATGTGAAAATTTATAAGTTTGGATCTAGAATAATATCGTATGAGATTTAAAAAAAAATATCAACGGGGGATATTTTTACTACTCTTACTTCTTATTATGATTTTGGGGATTACTCTAGTTAAAAATATATCTAAAAATAATCTATTTAATGAAAATAACATTTCAATGAGTGACCCAGAAGATTCTTATGAACCAAATAATGATATTACTTCTGCTTATGATTTGAGATTTAATGAAGCAATTTGGCTTTTTGATGTCAATGGAACTGGCACATTATGGGATGATGATTGGTACCAAATTGAAATAAATTTGGGAGAAGAGCGATTAAAGGTTGATTTGATGTTTAATCATTCATTCGGAAATATCGATATTGAAGTTTATGATTGGAACTATAATTTTGTTAATGGAAACTACTCAATGGATGATAATGAACACTTAGAATTCGATCTATTTCCAAGTGGTGTCTATTATTTAAGAGTCTTTGATAATTCATGTTGGATAAACTAATATGTTTAATTTGCTGATTACTTGGACGGAAGATGCGATTAGCCACTTTCGCACGGAGCATGCGGGTGAAGAAACTGTTGAGGTTGTGTTGGTGAACGTTGGTGTTGATATAAGCGGGATTCAAATTGGGCTTGATCAAAACCAGATGGAGCAGCGGATGGAGATTCCGAATCCTGCATTGTGAGGGTGAAATGATTGAACGCTTTATTATCTAAGATTAACTGGTTTGGATTTGCTGGCGGCGTTACAACTATTATTATGATTGCGGTGTCGATGGTTTATCCTTGGTGGCAGCTTACAGTCGGCGATGACTTGTTGACGGCGAATGCTTCGCCTGTGAACACGACTTTCGGGGCTTTGGGCACGTCGTTTGCGATGCCGTTCATTTGGGCGCTTAACGTTGTTAGTTTGCTCACTTTGCTTGCAAGCGCTGTGGCGATGCTGATTTACTCGCTTGTTCCTGGAAAGTCGTATTCGAAGCATCTGCTTGACTTTGGCTACAAGAAACCGTTGTTTATCGTGCTGTTCTTTGTGATAGGGTTGGTTGCTACAACGCTGATCTGTCAGACGGTGTTGAGCCTTAGTATTCCGTTGATGGGTTCGACAACCAGCACTTTGTCGATACCTTTCGTGTCTGGCGTAACCATAACGGTTCTGTTGTCAGCTGGGTTCCAATGGTCTTTCGGGGTTGCCGTAGTTGGAGCAGCATTGTGCATAGTCGCAAGATTGTACCACAAGAAAGTTGCCGCAGTACCGGGCGTGTAGCGCAAGGGTTTGCGGCGCTGTTGCGATTTTTGACTTATACCCCTTATAAATCGAAAGAACTGCGGGTTGAAGCAGGCGTTCACGGTGAACCTTGCAAAGGTTGAGGAATACTTATTTCTATAACCTCAGAATGAAAATAGAGCCTGCAAGCACGGCACAGAGGGGCTGTCGGCTAGCTTGGTCCAGGCTATGAGCCTCGGGCGTTCGTGACCCCGGTTCAAATCCGGGCAGCCCCACCATATTGTCTTCAAACACAAAAAAACGGTGAGAGTAGTTTTCTACCGTTTGTTAAGGTTCTTGATTGGTGTTGAGTCATAGTACTCGAAGTGCGCTAACACGTTTGTTTCTGGCGATTAGGAAAGTTTTATGTGTATGGCTCTGAGCGCGTAGGCTGCTGAGGTTTTCACGGCTGATATGCCGTATGTACCGCCTCTACGCATCATCTTAAGCACGTACCCTAGACGCAGGTAAAAATCCTGATAAGCCTTGTAACGGATATCTGCCAGCTGTTTCATACTCAGCCATGGTGTTTCAAAAGTCGGTCAAGCAGTATCGTATTTGTTGAAGTCCGTAACTCTGAGCCAACCATTCTTCTTGACCTGCTCATACAATGGCGTACCAGGATAAGGCGTAGCCACATAAAAACCGACATCATCAGGATTCAGCTCCTTGACGAAATTAATTGTTGCCCTTGCGGTTTGTTCAGTTTCGCCTGGAAAACCTAGCACCACATTAGCAATCGTCATTAACCCAACTTCATGCGCAATCTTGTAAGCCAAACGCGTTTGATCTAGTTTTATGCCTTTACTCATAGCATCTAGAATAACCTCTGAGCCTGATTCCACGCCCAGCCAAACAGCTATACAACCTGCATCATGCATGGTTTTAAGAAGTTCACGGTCAACCATGTCTACACGCGTACCACAGTCCCAAATCAGATCTAATTTTCTGGCGTGAAGTTCTTCACAGATTTTCACGACGCGTTCGCGATTTACTGTGAAAGCGTCATCATAGAAGGTAAATTGATTTACACCATACTTGTTGTGAATCATCTCCATTTCGTCGACGACGTTTTTGGGGCTGCGCATGCGGTATCCTCTGCCGAACATGCGGACGGTGCTACAGAAGTCGCACCAGTAAACGCAACCTCGACTTGTGACTAAGGGAAAAAGCACTTTACCCATTCGTTTCAGCGCGTCAAGCGGCAAAAGGTGGTGCGCCGGGAAAGGTAAAGCGTCTAAGTCTTCGATGAACGGCCTGTCTAGGTTGCGGACGATTTTACCTTCTTGGTTGCGGAAGGTGATTCCTAGGACGATGTTTAAGCTAGTTTTTGTTTGGAGTTTATTGAGGACTTCTATGAAGGTTGTTTCCCCTTCTCTGCGTAGAACCATATCTAAGCCGGGGTACTCATTAAGGGCGTTTTCGTCCCAGAAGGTTCCATGCGATCCGCCAAGCATGGTGACGGCATGTGGATGCGCCTGTTTAGCTATGTTGATTAGCTTCATGGCAGACTTGTACAGAAGAGTTGTTGCTGTAACCCCGATGACGTCTGATGGGGTTCGTCTGATGCGTTCGCGGAAAGCTTCATAGTTAAGTTTTTCTGCTTGGCAGTCTATGACTTTGACTTCATGTCCTTCTTTTTCTGCAACTGCGCCCAAATATGCAATTCCAAGAGGAATAAATGGGGGATGAGCGTGTACGCCTGGGGGATAAGGAGGGTTAACTAAGGTGACTTTCATTTCGGTACGTGCCCTTCTGCAGGGTGATTCTACGTTTAGACGACATATATTAGTTTCTAAACTGAAGTGGAAACTGGTGGAGGAGACCGTTTGAGTTCTAAGCGCTTGGTTTGAGTAAGTTCTGAACCCATTTGGCGCGCGCAGTCCCACCACGCTTTTTGAATACTTGAAACAATAACGTTTTTATAAAGATGGGCAATTATGCCATAGAACATTGGTGAATAAGAAATGCCCAAGAGCAAGAAAGACAAAGTTGCAGGTTTGGAAAAGCATAAACAGCTTCAAAGAGAGAAAGAACTGAAAAGGAAACAGAAAAAACAGGTCTCGCTTCCTGCAAAGCACTCCAATAAGAAATAGCTGCCAATCTTTTTAATTTCTGAACCAGCCTTTAAAAATTCCACGCTGTTTTCCCTCAACTTCAAGCACGCAGTTTATAAGCATCACCGCAAACAATAGTTGTATCGTGTAAGAAGCGATTTTTGCACGCAAATCAGTAAACAGGAGTTGAAATAATTAATGTCCGGTAGAGAGATGCACAAGGCAGTCTGCGCTGATTGTGGCCAAGAATGTGAAGTTCCATTCAAGCCCGACGGAACCAGGTCAGTTTACTGCCGAGAATGTTACTCAAAAAGACGCCCGCCTAGACGATATTAGAATAGGCCAGCGGCAATAACCATTTAAACATTTTTTCCCAAACTTTTTTCAGTTTCCATAATTTTTTACGCATCCTCGAATTTTGCACTCTCAAAATTAGCGTTTCTCCTGTTCCCCTTCAAAACCTGCGGACAGGAATAAGACAATTTGAAGGCGGCCAAAAAGAAAAGAAAACGTGCGTTAACTGTCACGTCACAGCGTTTAGTAACTCCATCGATTTCAGGTGCGGTTTGAGGACTTCATTGTTGAGCGTTCCTTTTTTCCCAAGGCTCAATTGCCTTTCTCCCCTAAACACGGATGCTTGAGCGTTCTCAATTTGAATAATATCCCCCACAGAGACACCGTCTATTTGCCCATTCCACAGGCAAAGTTTAATTGTTCCAGTAGCATCTCCTATTAACACCTTAGCCACAACAGCGTTGTTTCCATATTTTGTAACCACAGACTTTGACGGTGCAACTTCCAAAATTTTAGCCTTTAGGTTAATGTGGCTCATGCCAGCCCGCACATCTCTTATTGAACGCGCAGAAGACAATCTATTCTTCCGTGAGAGATACCTGCGGATCTTTTCAGTTCCCATAAAATTTCTAAGATGATTATTTTCATTCAGGAGAAATTCTGCATCCATTGGGAATTGTGCGATTACCTCAGAACCCCTCATGATTAAGAAGATCAATTTCTTTTTTATTCTGCCTCGACACTGGACGGATATGTTGTCACAATTTGATTTGCGGTCCTGCGCTGTACGTAGGGCATGTAAGAATTTTTCAGGGTTAACTTCATATTTTACTGAAAGAAAAGCAAGATATTCGCCAATTGACGGTTTATGCCTTATGTTTCTTCACCTTTTTGCTCCTACAGTTTAAGGTAACCTTTGTTTCTGAGCCATTCCGCCTGGTTCCTTCTGTATCGCCAGAAAATGTCGCCTCGCTCATCTGCCTGAAAATCCCACGGAGAAACCAGCACGATATCGCCTTCCCGGATCCAAACACGCCTCTTCAACTTACCGCGAACCCTGCACAGCCGTTCTTTGCCGTCTTGACACTTCACCATAATCCTTTCAGCACCCAACATCTTAACAGCCGTACCCAACACATCGCTTCCACTCGGCAACAACATTTTTTCAAGGTTTCCTTCATTTGTTATTTTTCTTTTACCCACTTTTGTAACACCAAATTATGAGTCGCACTTGCACGCGCCATTAATTTGCCAATTAGAATCATCTGGAGAAAAAGGAAAGCGCGAGGACGTATTCTGCGCGTACAGCCTATCTGACTCTTCCTCTAAAGAATTCTAACAGTCGTAATAGGGTACGGGACCAACTATATTAGGATAGCCACAGCGAAAGCACGTTTCTTACGTCATTTTAGTTTGTTTTCAAACTCCATTTATTGGATGCTGCTAGATTTCTAAAATGCTTTGTGTGATATGCATTTATTAATGCGGTTTCACACTTCTATTTGAAGAGTTTCTCTTAACCTTTGGGCTGAACCTATCGCGTAATTGGACCTTTTCAAATTAAACAATCAAGAGGTAAATAGAATTGTGTATGTTGAGAGCGGTTTTAGTGAAAAACTGCAGAAGACGCAAATCATCCGTGCGAACCACTTGCGCGTTAAGAAAGAAGTCTAAGAAGAATTTTTACCTAGACACTAAGAGGAAGGGGGAAACAAAAACATAGTCAATGTAGGTGACCACGCGAAATGTCCTGAATGCAACAGGATAGGACGCGTCGTATGGGTTTCGAAAGATGGGGAAACAGCAGGAGTTCAATGCCCAGCAAGCCATCACCTAACGAACCGCCCTAATTCAAGACTAGGTGCAGTCAAACGCCCCCAATCTAAAACCAGTAGAAACATCGTTTTTATAATGGAAATCAAATGAGAATCTCTACACTTTTTTAAACCAGTAGATGCTTATGTTAGAAAACAGCTTCCTGCTCTCCAGCAAAATGAAAATAAGTATTGATCACGAGAAACTCGGGATTTTCTCTCAGAGCCATGTCAAGTTTTACCTGAAATACTCTTCTTTCGTATTCAGAGCCTTGAAAAAACCCACATTCCAAATTTTCCTTCACTGGATGTTGAAAAAGGAAAGAATAGAAGAGCAAACAGTCAGAACCGTACATGTTAAGGTTCTCCCCTTTAGAAGGAAGAATGGAAAATGCCTTGCTGGAACATGTAACACCGCCAGAGGAAGAATTCGGATTTACCCAAAGACAATGAAATTTTGCCAAATATTCAAGCAAAAATTTGGACGAAATACTCTATTAGTCTATGCCGGAAACAGGGCAAGGGCAGCACTAATACACGAGCTACTGCATTTGAAATATGCAGAAGACGAAAAAACGGTCAGAGAACTATCCAAAGACTACTTTTTAATCTCCACGCAAAAACAACCAAATCAAAGTTCAAAGGCATTCTTCATCTACACTTTGATTTTTTACGCAAAAAACAGCGGAAAGAAAGCTTCTCCAAGCGTCTCAAACGAGCCAAGTACAAGCTTAACGCTAAATCAAACATGTTTAAGAGCAAGTGGCGTCATTAAGTAAGCACTATCAAAGGTGAAAGTTTTGTCTCAACAAGTCTATGGAAAAATAATGAACTATCGAATAGGCATCAGAACACAATCTTCACGTGAATGCCTAATTCAATTTGCAAACGTGGATTCTGCAGCTCAGGCAGGACACCTCTTAGGTCAAAAAGTGGTTTGGAAGGGCGAAAAGAAGAAGCTTATTGGCAAAATTGTAGGATTTCACGGAAAAAACGGTGTTGTTAGGGTAAAATTCAAGAAGGGAGTACCTGGTCAGGCGTTAGGGACAACCGTTGAATTAGTCGCTAATTAGAGTACAACGGCATTTAATTACAAGCATTCCACATCAAAGGCAGTTCATTTTCATAATTGGCAGTTCTGTTTATTCTTGGCTACGGTATCTTTTCATGCATTCTGGACAGATTTTTTGTTTGAATTTTCTTTCTTTTTTGGTGCGAAAGAATTTTTTGCAGACAAGACATTTAATTTGAATGATAGGGTTAGGTTCAAGCAGGTTCAGCCTTCTCTCTATCTCTGCTTTGATTTCAGAATCATCCTCCGTCTTCAAAGCTTCCGTCAATAGTCTTCGGGCAGTATCTAGGCTTTTGGTTCCGAAAAACTTTGTGAAAGTACTCGGCAGCTTCCCATCAGAATCTATTCTCATTGGCAACATGCTAACAA
>CAZZLA010000069.1:0-7092 GCA_964655035.1 uncultured Candidatus Bathyarchaeia archaeon
TACGCCATGCAGCTTACGTATGACCTCGACGATGTTGCCGTCTGAAGTGAACACGGTGATTGATCTGCTGCCTGAGCTGACGCCGTATATGGGTTTTTGGCTGAGCGCCGAGAAGACTTCAGTGAGGTTCTCCGCGTTTACCTCGCAGACCACGTTGACGGCGATCAAGTCCTGACGGCTTTGCGTCTCGGATGCGTTTAGGTCTAAAGAACCTGTGATTTCGGTGCCTCCAACGGCGAGGTTGCCCGAGGAGAAGTCTACCACCCTGAGCATCTGGTTTGGCTGCTTGTACCGCAGTGCTTCGGGCTTCACAATTTTCGCGCCGCCCTGCGCTAAATCAAACATTTCGCGTATGTCCAGCTTGTTGAGCGATCGGGCTTCAGACACGATTTTCGGTTCTGCCGTGAGAACGCCACTCGTTTCCTTTACCAAAATCACCTCATCCGCGTCTAAGCATTTAGCCAGCACCAAAGCGGTCGTGTCGCTTCCGCCCCTTCCAAGGCTGGTTATTCTTCCGTTTGGATCTTTGCCTATGAAGCCGCAAACCACGGGTATGGCGGTGCCTAGCAACGGTTTCATGAATTTCCTTGCCCGCTCAGTGGTTTTCTCAATGTCGGGTATAGCGTTGCGGAAGTTGGAGTCGGTTATCAATGGCCAATTATCATTGCGCGGGTCGAAAAGTTCCACCTTTTTACCACAGGCTCTTAGGGCGCTGCAGAAGAAGCGCGCGCTGACCCGTTCGCCCATGGATATTAGCTCGGCGTAATCGGCGTCGCTCACGTCACCTAGCTGCGAGGCCGTGTTAAGGAGGCTGTCGGTTGTTTTGCCCATGGCTGACACAACCACGATTATTTCCTTGTAGTTCGCGTCTGCGACCAGCCTGGCTGCCTGCGCCACCTTTTCTCCCGTGGCGAGGTCGGCGCCTCCGAACTTGATGACCACGCGGTTGCTCACAGTTTTCACCTTCAGGATAGACCTAACACGTCTTCCATACTGAAGATTCTTGACTGCGTCTGGCGGCTTAGCCATTCCGCCGCGTAAACGGCGCCCTGCGCGAAAACGCTGCGTGAGAACGCTGTATGCTCTATGCGGAGCATCTCATGCGGACCAGCCACTATAATGTCGTGAATCCCAGGGACGCCGCCTGCACGCAAAGCTGCGATTTCAAGCTCTTCAGGTTTTCTTGGGCTGATGCCTTCTCTGCCGTACACCGTTTGAGTGTAGCCGCGTACTTCTGTGATTATTTGGCCTAGTTTTTTGGCGGTTCCGCTGGGCGCGTCCTTCTTACCCGTGTGATGGATTTCGCTTATGCTGAACGTGTATTCCTGCGGAAAAGCCTTGAGGGCTTGGGCTAGTTTGAAGAGGATGTTGACGCCCACGCTGAAGTTGGGTGAGAAGACAGTTGGAACCTTGCCCTGAACGGCGTCGCTAAGCGTGCTATTTTGTTCTTTAGTGAAGCCTGTGGTGCCTAGAACGATGCGTTTGCCCAGTGCGGCGACAGCAGGAACGTTTAGCATTTCGGCTGCCGGCGAGGTAAACGTCACGTAAACGTCTGCGTCTCTGACGGCTTCGCTGATTCTGTCGGAACCGACAATTCGCGTGTCGGAGTCGCATATGCCTAGTTCACGAAGGGTTCTGCCAATGCAGGGGTTGCCTTCGGCTTCGACTGCGCCGGTTATCTGGTGTCCTTTTGCTGTGGCTTCGCGGATGACGGCGTTGCCCATTCTGCCTGCGGCGCCTGCCACACATAGCTTAAGCATAGGTGAGTCCCTGCCAGAACCGTTCGTTGTTTAAACGTTCTTGGATGTTTACGTCGAAGAAGTCCTCTATGGGTGCGAGGATTTCTGGGTCTTTCTCATACACTTTACGGGCGTTGGCCAGAACTGTTTCGAGTCCGTTGCGTGTCATTTGGCCTAGAGGTTGTCTGCAGGGGCCTGAGGGCAGGCCGAGAACGTTCATGAGTGTTTTGTATGCGAGGGGGTTGCGTGCTTTGCAGGTTACTGGTCCGAACGGAGTTTGTTCTTGTGTTTTCACGGTGACTATGTCGAAGAGAGGCTGCAACACACTGCATAGGTTGCGGGCTTCCTCTACTTTGCCGTTGAGAATGTATTGTGCCATGTCTTGCATGGCTCGGGGTGCAATGTTGCTTATAACGGAGATTACGCCACTAGCGGCTATTTCGGGTGTGGTCATCATAGCGAAGGTCTTGTCGTCATCGCCCGAGAGGATTGTGAAATCTGCTCCGCAGAGCTTCCGGGTTAGGCGCATGTTTTCAAGGTTGCCTGTGGCTTCTTTGACGGCGCTGACGTTCTTGTGTTTTTGGTGAAGCATGGCGAGGTCTGGTGGAAGAAGTTGGGTGCCTGTTCTGCCCGGGATGACGTAGGGGATAACTTGGACTTCGGGAAATCTGCTGGCGACGGGTTCAACGTATTCCCTGCGTATCTCCAGTGAGCTTGGCCCGTTATAGTATGGGTCAACGAGCAAAACGCATTTTACGCCTATGTGTGCAGCGTGTTCTGTGCCTTCGATGGTTTCTTGGGTGCTGTTGCTGCCTGTGCCTGCTATGGTTAAGCCTTTGCTTCCGCTGTGCTCGTAGACTTTTTCTATTACTTTGTTGTGTTCGTTCCAGTCTAAGGTTGGGCTTTCGCCTGTGGTGCCAACGGCCAAGATGCCGCTGACGCCTTCTTTGATTTGGAATTCAACCAGCCTGCGTAACCCTTCATAGTCCACTTGACGATTCGGGGTCATGGGGGTTACGAGCGCGGTGTAACAACCACTAAACGTTACCATTTGTGATACCTCTGTATAATGCTAACAATCAGCGATTGCTTATTTAAATTTTTCCGTTTTCCCCAAAAAAAATACGAAAAACGTATAAATTACCCCCAGTTAAAAGGATGTTATCAGTTATTTTCACGATTTACGCACTAAACCTTTCAAAAGCCACAAAAACAAAACCGAACAACCATCCATTCAAGTTCCACCTTAAACAAGGAAAGATTAGCTTCTGCCAAGCAGCAAACGCTAGACCAGCATATTTGCCGCCTATTTGGATCCTAATAGGGGTTCGATGCTGAAACCTATAGGGGTCTATAAAACGTCGCTTCTCACAGAGTATTTAAAGCTGCTTTAAATAAGGGGGCCATACACTGCTCCAAGCAGATAGAGCACGCAGCCAAGAAAACGGATTTACTGGAAGTATTTTTTTATTTCCGCCAGTGTCAGAACGGTGATGCCATTCGCTTTCAATATTTTCTCGGCGTTTTCTACGTCGCTAGCTCGCAGAATCAACGCGATTTTCCCGTTCACGTGCACAGCAGATGAATAAGCGTATTCAATGTTTATGCTACCGTCAGCCAGAATTTTCGTTATCTTCGAAATTTTATCCTCATCCCCCATGAAAACCGCAGTAACCTCCGTATTCCTTCTCGACTTCGCGAGATTATAATCCACATCCTCCAAAACCACCGTAGCCTTCTCAGGATCCCCCGTCACCATCCGTACCAAACCAAACTCACCAGCATCCGCAATCGACAAAGCAAACACCTGAATCCGATTCCTATCCAACTGAGCCATAGCTTCAGACAAAGAACCAGGCCTGTTATCCAAATAAACACTCACCTGAGGTATAGGCATACCAGCACCACGATTTAATTAGCTTCAGACAATATTTATATTTTCACATAAAGTATAGTTAACGGTTCGCCACTTGGGAGACAGCCATTTGCTAAAGTGTACCGAAGTCTCAAAACGCTTTGGAGGACTTCAAGCATTAAAAAAAGTCAACTTAACAGTGAACAAAAACGAAATCGCAGGCCTTGTCGGACCCAACGGCTCCGGAAAATCAACCCTGCTAAACCTCATAAGCGGAGTATACAAGCCAGACTCAGGAAAAATCACCTTCTTAAGTGAAGACATATCAAAACTTCCACCCTACAAAACATGCTTCAAAGGCATAACCAAAACCTCACAAACCGTCCAATCCTTCCCAGACATGACCGCAATCGAAAACGTCCTCACAGGCGTACTCTTCAACCATAAAAACGGCACAGAACAAACAGAACCACTGGCCAGAGCAAAAGAACTCCTAAAGTTTGTCGGTCTAAACCAAGAAAAATTCGACTTACCCGCCAAAAATCTGAACGTCGTTGAATTACGACGCATCCAACTCGCCAAAGCTCTGGCAACCTCACCCAAACTACTTCTATTGGATGAACTGCTCACAGGCTTAACCCCAAGAGAATGCGACGAAGCCATCAAACTGATAAAACTCATCAACAAACAAGGAATAACCGTGCTAATCGTCGAACACGTAATGAGAGTAATCATGGGTTTATGCGACCACGTGACAGTTCTACACCACGGCGAGAAAATATTCGAAGGAACCCCAAAAGAAGTCGTCAACGACGAACGAGTGGTAAAAGTGTACCTCGGCAAAAGATTTTCACTCTGCGAGGATTAAAATGCTAACCGTAAAAAAAATCTCCGCCTCATATGGCATGGTCCAAATACTTCGAGATGTCTCTTTCGAAGTTAAAGAAAAAGAAATCGTAACCATAATCGGCCCCAACGGCGCTGGAAAAACAACCCTTGTCAAAACAATCATCGGCTTATTACACCCAAAAAACGGTGAAATCAGTTTCAAAGGAGAAAACATAGAAAAACTCCCCCCATACGAAATAGTAAAAAGAAAACTAATTTTGATACCTGAAGGAAGAGAAATCTTCCCCAGACTAACCGTGGAAGAAAACCTCAAGCTAGGCGCATACACAACCAACAGCAAAGACACAGTAAAAGAAGACAAAGAAAAAACCTATCAAATCTTCCCCGTGCTCAAAAAGAAAGAAAAAACCTTAGCGCAAAACCTAAGCGGCGGTGAACAACAAATGCTCGTAATATGCAGAAGCTTGATGGCGAATCCTGAATTTTTGATTTTAGATGAACCTTCTCTGGGTTTAGCTCCTTTAATCGTGGAGAAAGTCTTGGACACCGTGCGCAAAATCAACGAAGAAGGAGTAACCATACTCTTAGTTGAGCAGAACATTCGCGATTCCCTTGACATCGCCGACAGAGGATACGTTCTTGAGCAAGGCAGGATAATCCTAGAAGGGAAAAGTCGAGAACTTCTAAGTAATAACCACATAAAAGAGGTATATATGGGCCTATAGGAGAAACAAAAATATGACGAATGGCAAATACTGGAACGAAAAAATCGAAACCATACCTGTTCCGGAATTAAGAAAACACCAACTTAGAAAACTCAAAGAACAAGTGAAACACTGCTACGAAAACAGCACGTTTTACCGGCAAAAATTCAAAAACACCGGATTAAAACCTGAAGACATCCAAACTCTGGATGACATCCAAAAAATCCCCTTCATCGTAAAAAATGACCTTAGAGATAACTACCCCTTCGGCATGGTCACAGTTAACCCCGCTGACATCGTCGAAATCCACGCCTCAAGCGGAACCACAGGAAACCCCATAATCGGAGCATACACCAAAAACGACGTAGACACATGGCAAGAACTAATGGCGCGATCCATATACACGACAGGCGGAAGAAAAGAAGATGTTATCCACATAGCTTACGGTTACGGCTTATTCACAGGCGGAATAGGCTTCCACTACGGCGCTCAAAAAATCGAAGCCACCATAGTTCCCATAAGCGGAGGAATGACACAGAGACAAATCAAACTCATGCAAGACCTAGGCGCCACAGTGCTCTGCTGCACCCCAAGCTTCGCGGTTTACCTCGCCGAAACCATGATTAAAACAGGCGTCAACCCGAAAAAAGACCTGAAACTGAGAATCGGCCTCTTCGGCGCAGAACCTTGGTCCGACAAAATCAGAGAGCGCATAGAAGCCGACCTAGGAATCGAAGCGTTTGACGTATACGGTCTCACGGAACTCTGCGGCCCAGGCGTTTCAATCGAATGCAACCAGCACAAGGGACTCCACATATGGGAAGACCACTTCATAATAGAAACAATCAACCCCAAAACCGGCGAAGTTCTATCTCCAGGCGAAGAGGGCGAACTTGTCTTCACAACTCTAACCAAAACTGGCATCCCCATGCTGCGATTCAGAACCAGAGACATCTCGGTGATAAACACCGAAAAATGCGCGTGCGGTCGCACCCACGCACGAATGATGAGAGTCCGAGGAAGATCCGACGACATGTTAATCATAAGAGGAGTCAACGTGTTTCCTTCCCAAATTGAGCTTGCCGTTATGAGTTTTCCCGAACTGGCTGCCCAATACCAGATAGTGGTCGACAGACCCGGCGCGTTAGACACCTTTGCTGTAAAGGTAGAATTGACAGAGCAAGCCTGCAAGAATCGTAAGCTGGATAAAAACACCTTGAAACGCGACATCCAAGGAAAAGTCCACAGCATCACTGGGCTATCCGCGGGAATTGAAATCGTGAAATGCGGAGAAATCCCCCGAAGCGAAGGAAAAGCAAAACGAGTCTTAGACCTGCGCAAGGGCAAGATGTGAAGGACTTAAACAGATGACCTCCAAGATCGTGTTAAACAAACCCCGCAGTTTTGTTCTACTCAACGGCGATGAGGCAGTTGCCAGAGGCGCAGTTGAAGCCGGCATCAAATTAGCCGCTTCTTACCCTGGCACCCCCGCAACAGAAATCCTGGAGGCCATCGCAGAAGTTGCAAAGCATTTTGGGATATATGCTGAATGGAGCGTAAATGAAATAGTTGCCACGGAAGTTGCTGCAGGCGCTTCGATGGCTGGTGTTAGGTCCATTGTTTCCATGAAACATGTTGGGCTGAACGTGGCTGCCGACGCGGCTATGACTTTGGCGTACACTGGTGTTGAGGGCGGAATGGTTATTGCGGTCTGCGATGACCCGGCCATGCACAGCAGCCAGAATGAACAGGACACCCGGTTTTTTTCGGTTCACTCCAATCTTCCTTTGTTGGATGCAGGCAGCCCGCAGGAAGCCTTGGAGATGACCCGAGTCGCCTTTGAAATAAGCGAGAAATTGCATTTGCCTGTGATCGTGCGGTTAACTACTCGGGTTGCTCATGGAAAAGCAAAAGTAAGGCTTGGTGAGATTCAGAAAATTACGCG
>CAZZLA010000070.1:0-7070 GCA_964655035.1 uncultured Candidatus Bathyarchaeia archaeon
CAAATTTGCTTTGACGGTGACCAGAGCGGCGGCACTGCTCCTCAGGCCAGTGATGTCAGAATAGACATTGTAGGACACACCACCCTAACGGTGTATGAAGGAACTGGCTCAGGCTGGACTGTGGTTACCACACCAAGCGGCATAGAATGGTATAATACGGTAAGCGATTCACCGACCAATAGCACGTCGCACTGGATCTTGGAAATGACTATTCTGAACAATGCAGTCGCACTAAGCCAAACAAGGAACTTCAGATTAGCAGTCTACGACGATAACAGCACAGCGGGGGTTCTAGCGTGGCCACCCACTGACCGAGACGTTCCAAATGTTTGGGGTATTGAATACTACAGCCAGAATCCAATCCCAGAAAGTTTTGGCATCGCAGTGTTCGTTATACTATCGTCTGTTGCGGTTGTTGTTAGTTTCTTCTTTTTGCGGAAGCGGTCGAAGGCTGCAAGTTTTAGTTCAAGAAAAACTGGAGAAATAAATTACACGTGATGATGCGTGCGGCTTCTGTACTCCAACACCCCTCTTTTTTTATCTTGCCAACCCTTATCTGAGATTTGTTTGTTATCCGAAAAAAGGTGCATTATGCAGCGCGCGCTATGTTCAAGCGCCATACGAAAAAGACTTGGCTAAAATGTTTATTCGCTAGGTTTTGAAAAGGAAAGAAGGGTATCTATGTCCACGAAAAAAGGTTCAAGTCCATGTGGAAGATAATGCGTTTCTTTTCGCTCATGCGCGTTCACTTAAGGCTTGGTGTGTTTGTGATTTAGAACCTGCTGTTGACGCTAAGCTGAATCGGAATCAGAATTGAGCGTTCATAATGTTTAAGGCTGGGTGTTCTAAAAAGTACCTACCTAAGAACACGGATTTGGAGTGTAAAAAGTTAATGCCTCAAACGTCAAAGGAATCCGCCAGCGAGATAGCAATTGAGTTTCTTAAAAAACAGAAGAACACAGATAAGATTGACGTAGCAGTGATTGAAGAGCAAAGCGACGGCTGGATGGTCAGAGGAACCTGCCCGATAGACCTTGAAGGTCACCCGTGGGCTGAAAAATTCGCCGTCGTCGTGGACTGGAATGGAAAAATCAAAACTACAAACTACGCATTACTATAACGCAGCTTTTGATGATTTCAATTTTCCGAAGCAAGAGCAGCTGAATTCCAAACTACACTGTGCATAAAGATTTGTATGAGCCGATACCCTGCGTAAACCTATAGGATTTATTTGCGCAAATGCGGCTTACTTTTTTAACAAAATATTTTAATGGGTACTCTTATTAGACTATTTGAGGATGTCTAAAATGCCAAGAGCCTTTGTGCTAATAAACGTTGAATCAGGTTCAGAAGATGAAGTTCTGAACGAACTGAAAACAGTGGAAGGCGTAGAAGAATCCTACTTCTCATACGGAGTCTACGACATAATCACAAAAATCAAAGCCGAGACAATGGATAAACTTAAAGACATGGTGTCTCGCCGCATAAGAACCCTTAGCAAGGTCAGATCAACACTGACTTTGATAATGATGGAAGAATAACGCGCTTTCTGTAAATTTTTTTTCTCGGGAACCCGCTTTAAACTTTTTTCAACTTCTTATTTCTCATCGCTCTTCTTTTAGCATGAACATATGAAAAACTTGAAAGTGAAAAAAAGAGAAAAGTGGATAGGCTTCAGATAGCGTCTTTGCCTTTCTCGCCTGTTCTTATTCGTATTGCGTCGTCAACTGTAGATACAAAGATTTTTCCGTCTCCTATGGTGTCTGTCCATGCAATTTTTACTATTATGGCCGTGACTTTTTTGACATCTTTATATTCGACGACTATTTCGACTTTGGTTTTAGGCAGGACTTCAGCCCGCATTGTTTTTCCGCTCGCGGTTTTTATCACTCCACTTTGTTTACCACGCCCTTTCACGTTGTATGCTGTCAGGCTTGAGTATCCTGCCTTTGCGAGGGCAACTTTTACGTAGCTGAACATTTCAGGCTTAGCGCGCGCTAAAACAGTGAATGCTGTACTTATGCGATTCTAAGGCGCGTCTTTAGCTGGCTTAACGACAACCGCAGTGCCATAAGCAGAGAACAGAGTTGCCGTGCCCTGAAGAATATCGCTTGTTTCAAAATCTGCCCCAATAACCGCGTTTGCACCCATCCCCTTGGCTTTATCATCCAACCGCTGCAACGACTCTTTCCGCGCCTTTTCAGCCTCAGAACTGTAACTGGTAACTTCTCCGCCGAACATTCCTTCAATTCCAGCCACAAATTTTCCGCCCAAACCTCTAGTTCGAACCGTCAAGCCGGTAACAACGCCTAACACCTTCACAACGCTGTACCCAGGCAAAGTTGGAGTGGTTACAACCATTATTTGTGTCTGCGGCACAGATTGAACATTTAGTGGCGCTCCGCAGTTAGGGCAATACACCGCGTCAGCAGGTACCTTGCTTTTACATTTCGGACAGATTATTTCGCTCATAACAATCCCAAACAGTTGTAACAAACAGCGCATTTATGCCTTACGCACATCAATAAGGTTGAAGCGCAAATCATATAGCGTTACGATTGTAAACAATACTCAGAAATGGTGAAAATTGGTTAATGCAGAAGTCTTATACGCGGCTATTAGGTGTAATAGGAAAGCCCAACACAGGCAAAACAACTTTTTTCAGCGCCGCAACTCTGGCGCCAGTTGAAATCGCCAATTACCCGTTCACCACCATAAAACCCAACCGCGGCGTTGGCTACGTGCGAACACCCTGCGTCCACGAAGAATTTAAAGTGAAAGACAACCCAAGAAACAGCCTCTGCCTCGACGGCATACGACTTATCCCAGTAGAGCTAATTGACGTTGCAGGCCTCGTCCCAGGCGCATGGGAAGGACGCGGCCTAGGCAACCAGTTTCTTGATGAGATACGCAGAGCAGACGCCCTCATCCACGTTATTGACGCTTCTGGCGGAACAGACTGCGAAGGACGCCTATGCAAACCCGGTGAACACGACCCGCTCGAAGATGTGCAGTTCCTTGAACGCGAGATTACCATGTGGATGGCGTCCATACTCAAAAAAGACTGGGCGAAAATTGCACGGACAGCCGAAGCCGAATCAAAAGAAATCTATGGCATACTTGAAGAACGTTTAAGCGGCCTAGGCATAAAACGCAACCACATTTTCGAAGCCACCAGAAAAACGGGGTTAAACGCTGACAAACCAACCATGTGGAGCGAAGAAGACTTCTTAAATTTCGTAGACACGCTGAGACGGATTTCGAAGCCGATGCTGATAGTAGCCAACAAAATTGACTTACACGCCGCCGAAGCAAACCTGGAAAGACTGAAGAAACTTGATTACACGGTTATCCCCTGTTGCGCGGAAGCCGAACTTGCACTTAGAAAGGCGGCTGAAAAACAGCTCATCGATTACAAACCGGGGGACTGCAACTTCAAAACATTACAGCCAGAAAAGCTGTCCCCGAGCCAGATCAACGCCCTGGAAACCATACGCGAAAGAGTTCTCCTCAAAAACGGTGCCACAGGCGTTCAAAACGCCATAAACATGGCTTACTTCAAGCTCCTAAGCATGATTACGGTGTATCCTGTTGAAGACGTGGAGCATTTATCTGATCACAACGGGCGAGTTTTACCTGACGCTTATCTGGTTCCCTACGGAACAACCGCACGTCAATTCGCTTATCTGATCCACACTGAGCTGGGTGAAGGCTTCATTTACGCCGTGGATGCACATGGGAAAAAGAGAGTTGGGGAAGACACTGTTCTGCGAGACAGAGATGTCATTTCTATTGTAAGCGCCAAAAAACGCGCTTGAACTTGTCATGTGCCGTATCTTCGTTTGCGGGTTTGAAAGGTTCGGATCGCTCGCAAGAGGTCTATTAGCCGAAAATCAGGCCAGAAAACGTCCAGAAATGCGAGTTCGCTGTAGGCGGATTGCCAGAGTAGAAAGCCGCTTAGTCTTTCTTCTCCTGAGGTTCTAATGATTAGGTCGGGTTCTTGCTTAGGCATGTGCGCGGTGTACAGGTACTTCTCGAACGTGCTTTCATTCACGTCATTAAGTTGTAATTCTCCGTCCTTAACTTTCTCTGCGATAGTTTTTGCTGCATCAACAATTTCAGCTCTGCCACCGTAAGCAAAAGCGAAGTTTAAAAACTGTTTGTCATAGTTTTCAGTGGCTTCCTCAACATCGGCGATAAGTTGCTGCAGACTTTCGGGCAACAGGTTTACTCTACCGATAACTTTAACGTGGACTTTATTCCGATGAATTCGCTCGTCAGTTAGCAGCTTGCGGAACTTTTCTTCTGCAATTTTCATAATCGCCTTGATTTCCTCAGGAGAACGCCTAAAATTTTCCGTTGAAAACGTGTAGAGGGTTACGAATTTGACGCCGAGTTTTTCGCACCAATCCAAGAGTTGCTCGACTGTTTCTGCGCCCTTCTTGTGACCCAACCAAGGGTTAAGCTCGTTCTCCGAAGCCCATCGCCTGTTTCCGTCCAAGATTATGGCGATATGTTCAAGTTTCTCGCCGCTCTTAACTTGAGACCACAACCATCTTTCGTAAATTTTGTAGGCGCCTATAACGGAAAGAAGTTTCTTGAGCACAGAGTGAACCTCACATTTTAGGGGGAAAGGTACAGGTTTTTTTTGTTTACCAGAGGTAAAGCCCTGATTGTTTCAATTAAAGCTTGCTGTACTTAATCCATAATAATAATGCGCGGGTGCTATTGCTGATTTTCTGCAGGTGCAAAATTTGTTTCTCCAAACTCGTCGGCGTTATCTTCAGATTTTTTGAAGAATTCTTTGCTAGAGCGGTGGATGATTATTACTAAAAGAACGGAAGCAATCGCGATGAGTATGCCGACGACTATGGCGAAAACCAAGTTGGAGAAGAACACATTCTCGAATCCTACCCCAGGCTCGATGAGGATGTTGGCGGTTGCATCGAGTATCCACCGGAACCAAATAACAATCGCCACTAAGGCAACGTTCTGCAGCAATCGGGCGTCTCGCTCAAAATACAAGCGTATGCTTCTCCCGAAAAGCATGATAGCTATGCCCACGACCAAAAGATCCGTGAACCCCTTGATGAAGAAAGCAGCAATATCGGGAAGCACACTGATCCAACCAGCCAAATCCGGGGTTGGAGGCATTACGTTAACACTGGCGCTTGATGCGCCCAGATAGGCGCTTACAACTACGCACAGGACACCTGCGATTATGGAGTAGTTTGAGATTTGAACTGGAAGAGGCGGGGGCGAGTATTCTCTTGCCCACTTGTATATGTTTTTAGCGCCTCTGTCTACTCCGAAGCCTTTGAAGAGCAGGACCCCGCCGAGAATGAGAACTATGGATATAAGATAGTAGTTAACGGCGCCGGGTATTATGTAGAATATTCCATAAAGGAAGAACAGCAGTCCTGGTATGCCTAAGGCTAAGCGGGCGTATCTGGGGTTTTCCCATATGAGCCTAAGGTAGCGTGAAAAAAGGGCTGCGGTTTCTTCGATAGATTCGCTGTGTTTCACGACTATTCGTCTGACTGATGAAACGGGCACTCTGGATTCCACAAGTGGCAAAATTGCCTCGTCTGAATAGCCGTCTGTAACCAAGATGATTTCGCTTGCGCTGAAAGAAGTCAACAGGTTGCTTAGTTCTGAAACTAACTTTCGATCTGCGCCTACTCCGCCGAGTTCTGAGCCGGAGATAGTTGCGACTTCAAAGTTTTCGCCAGGTTGTTTTTCGCTTTGCAGGCGGTCATAGAGACGGACGGCTTCGAACATGGCGTTGGCGTCTGGCTCCTCGGGGTCTCGCAGAGCTAAGGAAACGGCGGCGTCCAAGTTTGAGGTTCGTCCCAGCAGGGGCGTTTTTATTCCTGCCTTTGTTTCTATATCGCCGTCTCTGTCAACGCATAGAATTAGAATGCGATCCTTGATCTGTTGCTCCGTTTCTTTTTTAGTCATCTATCTCTATTCCTATCTCGTTACAAGTTAAACTTTAATTTTATGTTCAAGCATCCTCCGATTCGTCGCCTGCGAGCATCTTGAACTCGTCCCAGCTTAGTCTCTCGCCGCGTTGCAACTTGGTTCTTGCCTGAGATTCAAGTTTCTCCTTAAGAGCTTGCTCTGCGTCTTTCTTTCGTTTCGCATCTTCTTCTCGCACGGTGACCTGCAGCTTTCTCTTTTTTTCAGTAAGTTTCTTAAATTCTTCGTGCAAGGGCTTAACTTGCTCTTTCGCTTGGACGTAAGCAGCGTGCAAGCTATCGGCTTCAGCTTTGACTTCTTTTGATTCGTTTAATTTGGCTATCATTTTCGCGTGAATTTCTTGACTTTTTTCAGCTGTTGCAGTCAACTCCTGATGGGCGGAATCTGCACTTGTCTCAAGCGCTTCAAGCTCTTTCCTTATTTCGACGATTTTCTTTACGCGCTTGTCGATCTTCTTGTAGATGTTCAGTTGGGTTTCGAGTTGTCTGACGTTTTCTATTAATCTTTTCTCCTCTTTTGTGTCAAGCGGCGTGGTTTGGATTTTCCATTCGATACCGTCAAATTCTTTTTGTAATTCCTGACGGCTTTCTCGTGATGTTCTCGTTTTTAACTCCGTTATTTTTTGGTTGTGCGCTTTTACCTCTTCGATCTGAGTTTTGATTTTTATGCGTGTAGCGTCTCGTCTTTGCTTCAAGGTTCTTACTTTTTGGTTTAGGTTGTCACGTGTGATTTTAATTTCGTTCATTTCTTGGCGTAGCTTCTTAAATTTTTCGTTAAGTCTGTCTCTCCTTTCGATGTGTGGCTTTGTTTCAGCGTTTGCTTTGTCAATTTGTTCCCTTAGCGTGGCGAGCCGCTGGGTAAGCATTGCAAGATCAGTTGTTTTGTGCTGTTCTGTCAAGAGTTATCCTCTGTACATATAGCAATAATAAATTTGTGATTTCCAAATTAATATTGTTTCAGTTGCGGTTCGACTGTTTTAATAGCTATTCGTTGTAAATAAAAGGTGTAATTTTTCAGTAGAATGTATAACATTTGACATCATTTTCGCTTCCTGAAAAGCTTTTTTCCTTCAATGGCCGTCACGTACT
>CAZZLA010000071.1:0-6920 GCA_964655035.1 uncultured Candidatus Bathyarchaeia archaeon
TCTCGACGCTACTCAAATCCACATATCATATTTCACAACGGATTTAACATCAAAAACCGGCAAATACTGGACTCTAACCGCAGAGCTTTCCACAAACGCCACAGTAATTCTACCCGAAGATGCTTCGATATTAAGCCTTAACAACGTACCCGAACTCATCGAAAGCACAAACGGCCAAGTTACTTTAGTCATGCCTTGAGGAACCATAGAAGTCACCTACATTGCTGCGCCCAGCCTTTTCCAACCAACGCAAGGTTCCGACATCTGGCTGCTAACCGCACTGATTTCTCTCCCAATCGTAACCTGCATAGCGTTTGCCGTTTGGTTTCTAAGGCGGAAAAAACCGCCACCACCAGTGGAAGCTGCAGATGAGGTAGATGTGGACAAGTTGTTTGAAAAAGAGAAACATTTGAGACCTGAGGAAACACAGGTAATTCGCTTTCTCGCTGAAAAACATGGGACTGCGTTTGAGGCAGAACTTTACTCGACACTGAACCTTCCAAGAACAACCATGTGGCGTTTGATAAAAAGGCTGCAAAAGATGGAGATAGTTGACGTGAAGAAAGCGAGACGACAGAACATAGTGTCAATCAAACGAAAGTACATGAAAAAGTAGCAATCACCAAAATTCAAGCCTTATTTCCTGTTTGGAACAGTTTTTTCACTTTTTTCCACGGATTTCATAAAGTAACCCAGCGAAATAACTTAGTGGCGAGGATGAAAAATGCAGAAAAAAATCAAAATCTCAATTGCCGCGGTCCTTGCGCTGATGCTGGTAATCTTGGCGGTAAATCTGGCGATGGGCGCAACGTTTGCCTCAAACACTTCTGTACCATCCGCAAACGCGCTAGAAAAGGTAAGTACAAATCAAAACAACGATAATAGCATCGTGATTTCGCCGGAACAAGCAGACGATAAAGAGCAACTTAAAGAGTTAGCTCCTGCAACACCCGAGGAAGCAGAAAGAAGCATCTACCAAATAAGACGCAGATTTCTAATGTGGACAAACGATGGAGTGCACGTAATGTGGGGTATTTACGGGAACGGCAGATTCGTGGGCACCTACAATTTAGGCAAGCGGTGCTAGGGAATATACGGCAAAGGAGTATTCGCTGGATTCTACGACGGCGAATTCTTCTGGGGCAAATACGACAATGGTGCTTGGAAGGCGGAATACCTGTTTGGGCTGGAACGCTCTAGTGGAAGCTACGTGTTATTTCCGCCACCGGCAATAACAAGTGAAGACGCAGCGTCTCCGTAAAAAAGGGTAAGCTCCTTATTTCTCCTCTTTTTTTGGAGTCTCTCTTGTCAACGGAGGTGTTTTCTGGGCTTTTTCATCTGCCAAAAGCAGACTTCTGCTAATTATATTCCCGTGGAAAAAGTATTGTTTATATTTTTCAGCGCAGTGGATATTAGGCAGTGACAGCAGATGAATCATTGGGAAATAGAAAACGCGGTCCACCTTGGGGTTTCGTTGAAAGAATCTGGTTTTCAGGTTTCCCAAATTTGCTGTTCGCGCCCAAGCTGCTTTGACTTCGCAGCAAGGAAAGATGACACAACTATTCTGTTGAAAGTAAGCTCTGACGTGGACACTTTTTCCCCTCAATGCGCTCGAGAGCTGAAGGTTATAGCTGGTCGATTTTCCGCTGCTTCTCTAATAATCAGCCAGCAAACTCACGGCAAGCCACTGGAAGATGACACGGTGTACTCGCGAAACGGGGTTTTCGTGGTAACCGAGAAAAGCATCCGGAACATAGCGCTTCAAACGGCGAATCCGTTGATTTACGCTGGTCCAGGAGGTTACTCCGTTGAAGTCGACGGCGAACTGGTGGAGAAGCGAAGAAAAGAGATAGGTCTTTCAATCGGCAAACTCGCCGTAATGATAGGTGTTTCCCGCAGGACGCTTTACGGCTACGAAAGAGGTATGGCCAAAGCGTCGGTGAACTCAGCCTACAAGCTAGCTGAAACGTTGGGGGTTCCGGTGGCGAAGCCT
Organism: uncultured Candidatus Bathyarchaeia archaeon; assembly: GCA_964655035.1. Classification (GTDB taxonomy): domain Archaea; phylum Thermoproteota; class Bathyarchaeia; order Bathyarchaeales; family Bathycorpusculaceae; genus SG8-32-3. Next base: position 1,994 of record CAZZLA010000071.1, read on the forward strand.
GTAAACGTTCTTAAACGCACTCGGAAACAGCGTCAATGTCTCCTTATGAAGGCCAAACACACGATCACTGGAAAAATTCTTCTTCAGAAGGTTTTCAGGAAGTTTGCTTTCTGCGATATTTCTCCTGTTTTTAAAGCTCCTTTCGATTTCATCATGAATGTTCCAACAAGCAAAGGTCCGATTGTGGGCGCCGTTGCGGTGAACGGCGAAAGAAACTTGGACAAAAGAACAGAGGAAATTATAAGCTTATGCGACGTGATTCGTGCGCGTGCAGTTTTGATCACTGAAAAACCGAGATTTTTCAGCAAGGATGTGCAGTATATTTGCTTGGATGAGTTGTCTGCGATGGCTACTGCAGAAGATTTGGTCAACTTTGCCTAGCCGAGTTTCTTTTGCACGGTGCCTTTTTCGTTTTTGACTTGTTTGGCAGGTTTCCAGGATTTTCTCACGCAGTCAGGATATTCATCGTGCGTTTGCATCCACTGTTTCAGGAAGCGCATGGTTTTCTGGTCGGTCAGGTATCCGCTGCCGAAGTCGCCGTAAGCGCCTTTTAAAGCTGCAATTTCGCTGTCGCGCTCCACTTTAGCGATGATTGATGCAGCTGAGACAACGGGGTAAATTCTGTCAGCTTTGTGTCTTGAAGTGATGCTTGCTTTGACGGTTAAGCCTTCTTGGATGTGATATTTGAAACGGTCTTCAACAACGTCGGCAGCATCCACGTAAGCTTGGTCTGGCTTTAACGCGTTTATTATCTGCGCCATGGTTTGCGCTTCCAGCTTGTTTAGCTTGTGCAGTTTTCTTTTGCTTTCCACTGCACGGTCGATTTCGCTTGGCGCTAATTTCACGATGTAATGTTTCTCTGCTATGCGCGTGATTTCTGTGTATAGGGCTTCGCGTTTTTTTGGCGACAGAAGTTTTGAGTCTTTTACGCCTAACTGGGCTAGAACTGGCAGATTTTCTTCTTTGATTAGGAAGCCTGCTATGACTAGTGGTCCGATTACGCAGCCACGTCCTGCTTCGTCAACGCCAGCAACCAGCACTGCAGGTTCCTCTTCGAACTTGCTAGTTGGGGTTGTTGGCTATAAAAGTTTAGAGTCGCTGGTTTATTTCCGATTTGTTTTAGGCAGAGCTGTCTATTCTTTCAGTGCGGCTATTGCTGCTTTGATTTTCGCGACGGATTTTTCGAAACGCTGTTTTGATTCAGGTGAAAGCTTGAGTTCTAAGATTTTTTCCACGCCGTTTTTTCCCAGAACGACTGGAACTCCTATGGAGTAGTCTGAGCAGCCGTATTCTCCGCTTGGGCACGTGGAGACGCTCATTACGCGGTTTCTGTTGTTGACCACTGCGTCTGCCATCATGGCGATGACTGCTGCTGGCGCGTAAGTTGTGCTGCCTTTGAGTTTTATGACGTCTGCGCCTGAACTGATGGTTTTCTGGACGATTTTGTCTATTTGTTCTTTTGTGAGTAGGGTGGTGATTGGGATGCCTGTGACGCTTGCGTATTCGACGAGCGGAACCATGCTGTCGCCGTGTTCGCCGATTACAAGCGCGTTTACGTCTTGTCTAGACACGTTGAGTTCTTGAGCGATGTAGCTGCGGAAGCACCTACTTTTCCCGCACCAATAATAGATATCATAACAACCGTGAACCTATGTGCTTATTTAACTGATAAAACTAGCTGTGCTCTGGCGCTTGGTGCAGTCTATAGCCCCCCTTTATATAGTCCGTGAGAAGCGCCTGCGATAGACCCCTCTGTAGGTTTCTGAAATGAACCTCTATTAGGATACTAATATGCTCCAAATATGATAGTCGGCGTTTGTGTGCCTTGCAGAGGCTCTCCTTTCGGTAAAAAATGAATAAGTAGAAAGGGTTGTGGTGCTACGGGCAGGATTCGAACCTGCGAACCCCTACGGGAAAGGATTTCCCATCGGGCGCCTGAAGTCAAAGCGTCGATCTTGAGTCCTTCACCTTTGACCTGGCTTGGTTACCGTAGCATACAAGCTAACAAAAATTGTTTTTCTTTCTTATTAATCATTTCCCGTAGAAACCAGTTGCGGCTATTCCCTATACTTCTTAATGTAGACTACTGCGCCTACAGCGGCTAAGGCGCCGCCGACTCCGCCGCCTATGAAAAGACCGTTCTGAGCTAGGAAAGACGGCTCCTCCATCGTCACCATCACAACCCCGCTTTCGCAGGCATAGACGGTTTGGTTTCCAGCGAACGCGGCTTGAACGGTCCAGGTTCCGATGGTTTCTGGCTTGAGGCTTGCGGTGAAAGTTCCGTTGGCAAGCGTGGTGCACGTCACTGGTTCGGTTGAGTTTACGGAGATGAACGTGACGGTTACGTGCGCGCCGGCGGCTTCCGCGGAAATGGTTCCTGTGGCGGTTATGTTCTCGCCCAGAGTCATGGTCATGCGCGTGACGTTGAAGTCGGTTATTGCTGACGGGTACTTCACCGTAAAGTTGCCTAAAGCCGCCAGCTGGTTCTTTATTGTGTCTGTCGCTTGAACTTCGTACTGCACGAGGCTGCCTGTTTCCTGCTGTGGAATCGTGGCGTTGCAGGTCATGTTGCTGATGGCCATTTCCATTCTGGTTGCGTTTTTCCAGCTGTCAACTGTGTACCTTAACGTGGCGTTCTCTAGTTCTGTCGTGTTCGTGGCGTAGGCTATCAAGGTTTCATCTGCGGGGGTGACTCTTTTCGGGAAATTCAAGGGCGACAGGACTCCGCCGAACGTGGTTTTAACCAGGAACTCTATGGTGCCTTCGCCGACCTCGCCCATCAAAACCAAGTGGTGAGTGTTTTTGCCTTCAGACGGCTGAGTGTAGTTCAGGAACATGTCTTGCCCGTTGAACTCGCAGCTCGCGTAAGCTACGCCGCGGTATTCTTCGCTTTCAAGGGTGTAGCCGCCCACGTCGCTTAGGTTGCCGTAGAGTCCCATTTCCCACGGCAGGGAAACGTTGTTCACGATGGATGATTCCGCGTTGCTCATCAAGTACAATCGCGCCTCGTACATGTCCAGCGTGTCCGGCACGCGCACCCACAACTCTATCCGGGGGCTGTCGGTTATGAACTCGTAAACCCAGCTGGTGCTGAACGCTGGAGTATCTAAGATTTTTCCCGTTACCGTCTGCGTGTACCACTTGTCGCATTCGACGTTCTCGATGATCATGAAAGTCGCTTGCTCCGCGCCGTTGCTCTCTCGGGCGTCGTTCACTATCACGAACGTGTAGTTGCCTGAGCTGGCGGGAACGAAAAACGCGTCTTCAACCGTGGTTCCCAAGTGTTCTGGAAGCCCAGCCGCTTCAGTGTGCATGCTCTCTAACGCGCCTTGCGGGTTATAGACGTAAATGTCGTAGTCCGTCTTAGGCTCGGGTCCGGTGTGCACCCAGGCGCCGTAGCAGTAGACGTGGTAGCTGTGGTCCGCCTGCAGGGGACAGACGGCGGTCCAGTTCTTACCGATGGGCACTTGAGACTCGTTAATGTAAACCGGGAACATGGGCTTCTCCACGTATGTCGAGTTGCCAAGCCAATCGGTGTGAACGTACTGCTGGTACTCCGGAAAAGCAGGTTCGCCACTTTGTGCACCAACCCTAAAACTCAGAATCATGAGTAGCAGCGCTGTTATTGCCGTGGCTGCGAACAGCTTTTGCATGCGTTTTGCTGATGAAGCGACCTTCAAGGTGAACACTGATTACGCCTTTTGTTTGTGCTTATGCATATCTGTTATGAAATCTGACTCTGAATTCAAAATCCGAATCAAAACGAAACCTCCGCACCAAAAAAGTAAAAGCATAATCCCCACGTATAACACAAGGAACACCACATGCAAACCCAGCACAAAATAATCCTCGCCAACAGCCAACAAATGCCCGAACTCGCAGACTCAAGCATCCACCTAATGGTGACTTCCCCACCCTACCCAATGATAAAAATGTGGGACACCCACTTCGCCACCATAAACCCGCAAATCGCCACGCTCCAGCAAAAGCTAGAAGCGGACGGCAGAGAGGAAACCGTAACCAAAATCTACGACGCCATGCACGAACCCCTCGCAAAAACCTGGCGCGAAGCCCACCGCGTGCTCATAGACGGCGGCATAGCATGCATAAACATAGGTGACGCCACCCGCACAGTAAACGGCAGGTTCCGCCTCTTCCCCAACCACTCCCGAATCATCGAACACTGCGAAAAAACAGGCTTTACCACCCTGCCCTACATCCTCTGGAAGAAGCCAACCACCAAACCGAAATACAAAGGAAAAGGTGCGTTCCTCGGCTCAGGCTTCCTCCCGCCCAACGCTTACGTCACCTTAGACTGCGAATTCATACTGATCTTTAGAAAAGGAAACCTTAGAAAGTTCCCGCCCTACGACCAACGCCGATACGAGAGCGCCTTCACCAAGAAGCAACGCGACGAATGGTTCACGCAAATCTGGGAAATAATCGGCACGCGCCAAACAATAAGCCAGCATGAAAGAAGAACCGCCGCTTATCCCGACGAAATCGTAAACAGACTCATCAGAATGTTCAGCGTGAAAGGCGACACCGTGCTCGACCCCTTCTTAGGCTCAGGAACCACGGTTAAGCTAGCGTTGAAGAACAACCGAAACAGCATAGGATACGAAACAGACACAGCGTTGCTTCCACTGATCAAAAAGAAAACAGCCTCAAAATCAACAGCATGCAAACTCGAAATCATCAAGCGCGAAAACTAACTGTCAGCAAGCGAAGCACCCAGCACAGAGAAAAAACCGTTTGCGAAGCAATTCTGCCTTTCAGAGAAGCTTCATTCTCCATTCAGGTTTTGCGGGGCACACGCAACTCAAAAAAGTTATTAGCACGCAACAACTCTAAAAGTTTAGAAAAACCCTAATTTGTGGGCGCGTAGACATAAAAAAGTTTATTAGTGAGCTAGGTAGCATGTGTT
>CAZZLA010000072.1:0-6832 GCA_964655035.1 uncultured Candidatus Bathyarchaeia archaeon
CCTTTTCCCCGGTAATAATCCGTTAACTCTTCATCGCCGTCCAAGGAAACCAGAATCGTGTGGAAACGGTTAACGTATTCAGGCTCCAGCTTGTCCAGAAACAACCCGTTTGTTTGAATCATGAAGTGCCGCGGCTCCGTCATGCTCATGATTTGTTTTATCTCATTTATGCATAGCAGGGGTTCGCCTCCGTAAAAAGTCAAGACGCAGTCTGGGTCTTCACGGCAAAACTTGTCTAACAAGGCGAATTCGTAGTCTGCTTTTTTGGGCAAAGCGTAATCCACGTCGAAATCGGCGAAATCCTCGGCGAAATCCTCGAGCGACTCGCCGAAACAGTACCTGCACTGCAAATTGCATTCAGTCGTGAGTACCACGTGAAAGAACATGCTTTGCTTCTAAAGCGAAAAGCTGCTTAATAGTATTTTTCCGCTTCCTTCAAAGTTTCCTCGTAGTCTTCTTGGTTTACCTCGAATTCTACCTCAGCATCCCCGTTTTCTCTTTGGGTGCCTTCCGCTTCTTTTTCTTGGGCTTTTGCAGCTTCTTTCTGGGCTTTCTTGATGTAACTCTTCAGCTCTCTTTCCTTAATGTGTTTCGCAGGCAAAGTCTCAGACGCGTAAAGCAGGGGCAGGATTGCCAAGAACAAGAAGAAACTGGCTAGAGAGAACGAAGCGGCAATTGGAATAATCTCCACAAAAGGTCGAACCAGAACTTCAATTAGGTTTGAGAATAAAAAGGGCATGCAGCCCAAGAGGTAATATCTTTCGCGAACCTTTCCTTCGGAGATATCTCCCCAAACTACGAAAATGAAGGTGACATACAGAAGCCCCCAAGCGATTCCATTAAACAGTACGTACAGAATTTGGGAAACCAGGGTTCCAGGAATGAGGCTTAAGAACGCGTAACTCAAGCCCAGCAGGATGAACCCTGTGACACCTGCGACTTTGCGTCCTTTAAAGTCGCATATCGCCCCTCCAAGAAGAGCTGAAACACTAAATATCAGTATTAAAGCTAACGTATACGTGCCATATAATTCTGCTCCTAAATAACTCTCAAGTAATGGCTGTTCTAAGAAATTTACAATTGTAAACAGAAACCAAGGCAGAAAGTAGAGAACAAAAGTTCTTTCCCGAATGATATTTGAAAGCGGAACAATTCGTTCTTCTGTCAGCTTCTCTTGAGGCTTGAAAAACAAAACGCTTCCTATCGCCAAGAACCTCCACGCCCCAAGAGCCAGAAACTGGTAATCTGAACCTACACCAGTTGCAGGTACATAGATTAAAACAGTTAAAGCTTGAATGAAAAAGAAAATTAAGCCTCCAATAATACCCCGACGTTTAAGCTTTGAATTATCAGCAAAGATTCCAAGGCAGGTTGGTATGCCCAAACCCGCCAAAGCACCAAGAGCAAGTGATACAAAAACTAAAGTGACCGAATTATTTGCAGGAACTAAAGCTGCTGAAAGTATGCATGTAGTTGCTCCGAGCAAAATCCACAACAACAAAGGCGTTTTTCCTCGTAGCTTTTTATACAGCAAGGTGGCGCCGATAGTGGCTGATATACTTAGAGCACCAAAATAGGAAATAGACACTAGCAAAGCGTTGTTGAATGAAGCGCCAATTAAAAGGTCTCTTATAACGAACCAGGTGAGAGAGAACCAGACGATGCTGTTGATTAGTAGGAATAGAGAAGGAAGCAACGCTCGGCTTTTTGCCAACCACATTGTATTTCTGCTATAAATTGGAATGGGTGGTTACAAACTTTATGAAGCCTAAATACTTATTTTAACCTTGCATGCCGGTCCTGTATATGTGTTCGACAACAAAACTTATATCCCAGAAGTGTTGAACACACATACAGAAAGAAGTGAGAAGAATGGAGAAGCGTAAAACTCTAAAGAAAAAGCCAAAAGCTTTCTATTGGTAAGCTATAAATCTTCTTGCATTGAAGCTACCAAAAGATACAATTCCTTCTTGGCTTGACGATGGGGCAATATAGTTAGTACTTGCTTTGCTTCCTTCTCTAAATTAACTAGATGCTGCTTTAACCGCAACCATTCTGATGTTTCACAGACAATACCTACAAGTTCGTTACAATCTTCCTTTGTAAGGGTCTCCTTTATCAGGATTTCTTGGATTCGCTTCCTATATTTGCAGCTTTGAAATGCGCAAAGGACCGGAAGGGGGAGGCATTCATGTTTTATCCTGTGCATAAGCTCATCTGGCTCAAACATATCAACAAATTCAGCTCTGACTGCCAACAAAACACCGAGATTCCTCCCATATTTGCTCATGACATCTATTTCTCTTTGAGAACCCCCACTGTAAATAGCACCCACTTTCATACGACCTTCAATGTCCGCGGCTTTCTTTGTCAAAACCTGAAGGTACGTTTCAGGCTTTACTTTCCATTTTTTGGCTTTCAAAGGTAACTCTGAAATGTGAGCGTCAACCACTTCTGACAGAAAATCTTTCACCCCATCCATGATTAGTGATTTTCTTTCTTCCTGAAGGCCCTCCAATGCTCTGTGGAGATAGTAAAAGCCTTTAACCATTAACGCGTCCCCAATGAGCAAAGCTGCCTCCTTCCCCAACTTGCCGTAAATCGTTTTTCTGTTTTTCTTGGCGATTGATTCGTCGATTATGTCATCGTGGATGTCCATTGTTGCATCTATGAAATGTAACGCGATTTGCAAGGGTATTGCTTCCTCCGGGTTTCCACCTACCGCTTCACATGCGAGAGCAAGCAGCCCCGGTCGAGTAGTGTCATTCCACCGTGAAAGATATTGTTGAATTGTTTCGTCTGTTTTTTTGATGCCAATTTTTTCTTGAAGGATTGTTTGTTTAACAGTTACCCGTGCCTTTTCGCTCTTTTCACTTAGAATTTTCAGTGCTTTTTCGGCTAAACTTTCACTTGCCATGATTTCCTCTTTAGTCTCAAACCGATATAATATTTTGCCATAGATTTCAAGACTGATACCTGTTTATCATCAGTCTTTCTCCTTAAATTTGTCCGTAAGTTAATCACAAACCTCCCTTTAGCGGTTAGTGTTCGTTGTTGAAAGCAAAACTCTTAATAGCCTACGCTTTAATTCAACAGTTTCATGAGCCAGACGAAGCAAATCGAGGAAAAATGGCAAACCAAATGGGAAGGCGCTCGAATATTCGAGGCAGACCCCGACCCGAAGCGAAAGAAAATTTTTGTCACGTTTCCTTATCCTTACATGAACGGACCCTTGCACGTGGGCCACACGTTCACCGCAACACGAGTTGACGTTTACGCCCGTTTCAAGCGCATGCAAGGCTACAACGTGCTTTGGCCATGGGCCTGGCACTGGACAGGACAGCCTCTTTTGGGTGCGAGCGCGCGGGTAGCGAAAGGCGACGAGGCGTTCATACGCGTTTTGCGAGAAGTTGATGGCGTGCCCGAAGAGGAGCTGCAGAAGTTTGTTGACCCACTTTACATGGCTCAATACTACACCAACGAGGGGCGACTGGCTGCGAAACGCATAGGCTTCTCAATTGACTGGCGACGCGAATTCAACACGATTTTGCCAGCTTACCAGAAGTTTATAGAATGGCAGTACACGCGCCTGAAAGAGAAAGGCTACGTCACCAGAGGTACACACCCAGTTGTGTGGTGTCCGAAGGACCAAAGCCCCACAGGCGACCACGACCGCCAAGTAGGCGAAGGAGTCACACCCGAAGAGTACACCCTCATAAAGTACAAACTGGACGACAAGGCCTTCCTGCCCGCGGCCACGTTCAGGCCTGAAACAATCTACGGCATAACCAACATGTGGATAAACCCTGACGCCGCGTACGTCGAAGCCGCGGTTAACGGTGAAACTTGGATAATAAGCCAGGAAGCCGCGGAAAAACTTAGAGAGCAGGAGCGCACAGTGACGGCAAAACGCGTGTTCAAAGGCAAAGAGCTAATCGGGAAAAGCTTTGAAAACCCAATTACCAACGCCAAGTTTCCAATATTGCCCGGCTGGTTTGTTGATCCGAAACAAGCCACGGGCGTGGTGTACAGCGTGCCCGCTCACGCACCCTACGATTGGCTTGCGCTTAAGGACTTGCAGGAAAACCCCGAAGTGTTCAAGGATTTCGGCGTTGCCCCCGAGATGGTGAAGCGGATTAAGCCGATTTCGATAATCAAGGTTGAAGGCTTCGGAGAGTGGCCAGCCGTTGAAATCGTTGAGCAGATGGGCATAAAAGACCAGAATGATCCACGCGCCGACGAGGCCACGAAGGCTTTGTACAAGAAAGAGTTCCATGGAGGAGTGCTTAAACAGAACTGTGGACCGTACGCTGGAAAAACGGTGCGTGAAGTCAAGGATGTGCTTATTCATGATTTCAGTAAGCTCGGTGTCGCCGACAGCATGTACGACCTGCCTGACCCTGTGGTTTGCCGTTGCATGACACAGTGCATAGTTAAGATACTGTCGGATCAGTGGTTCCTGAACTACTCGGACCAGGCGTGGAAGGAGAAAGCCAAAGACGCCGTCGCGCAGATGAAGATTTACCCTGACTCCGCAAGACAGTGGTTCATAGCTGTTATCGACTGGTTGAAAGAGTGGGCCTGCGCCAGAACCACCGGGTTCGGAACGCCGCTACCGTGGGGCAAAGGCTGGATTATCGAAACTCTTAGCGACTCTACCATCTACATGGCGTTCTACACCATAAACAAGCACATACGCCAGCACGACATCACTCCTGAAGCGCTTACGCATGAGGTTTTCGATTACATCTTTTACGGCAAAGGCAGCGAAGACGCGATCAGCAAGGCTTCAAGAGTAAGCGCGGAACTCTTGAGGGAAATGCGGGCGGAATTCCTGTACTGGTATCCGTTCGACCTTAGAGTGTCAGCAAAGGAACTCGTGCCGAACCACTTGACTTTCTGCATATTCCATCACGCCGCATTGTTCCCCCAGGAGCAGTGGCCACGCGCCATCGGCGTCAACGGCATGCTCATGATAGAGGGCAAGCAGATGCATAAGTCGAAGGGCAATTTCGTGACCATGAAGAACGCCGTGGAACAGTACGGTGCAGATGCCACGCGGTGCGCGCTTCTGTTGGGAGCCGAGGGCATGGATGACCCCGACTGGAGAGGCGAGAACGCCGCGGACATTCAAAGCAAACTGCAGGCTCTAAGCAACCTTGCTTTGAGCATAATTGAAACAGCTAAGAGCGACGAGACCGAGCACATCGAGAAGTGGCTTCTTAGCAGACTACAGCAGCGCATTATTGATGTCACTCAAAATCTTGAGAAGATGAAGACGAGAACGGCCGTGGAGATCGCGCTGTTTGAAGTGTGGAATGACTTCCGCTGGTACATTCGCAGAAAAGGGAAAACTGAGGCAAAGGCTGTTTGTGAGGCTTTGGAAGTGTGGCTTAGGCTTCTGGCGCCCTTCGCGCCTTACGTGTGCGAGGAATTATGGAGTGCGACGGGAAAAGACACGTTCATTTCTTTGGCTGAGTGGCCCCAGCTTAACGAGAGCAAAGTGGATACGCTTTCAGAAGAGCGGGAGAACATGCTAATCGACTTGGTTGATGACACGTTGAACGTCTTGAAGGCCACGAAAATTGCGCCTTCGCGGATTTGTTATTACTCGGCTGCTGATTGGAAGTGGAGAGTGTATCGCAGTTTAGTGGCGAGGGCAGTTGAGGGCGAGGTCAAAGTTGGCGAGGTTATGAAGGAGCTCGCGAAAGACTCGAGCTTAAGGGAGAAAATGAAGGCGGTTGCCGGCTTAGTTCCCAAAGTGTTGAAAGCTTTAAGCAAGTTGCCCGTTGAGAGAAAAAGGCGACTCGCAAACGTTGATCTTTTCGGCGAAAAAGAATTTATCGAAAGTGCCATAGACTTTTTAGAGGAAAGGTTCAGTGCAAAAGTTGCTGTTTACGGCGAAGAGGAGGAGGCGCTTTATGACCCTAAAAAGCGGGCGGTGTTGGCTATTCCGGGTCAACCTGCGATTTACATAGAATAATCAGGAGTGTCCAGGAAGGTTTATCATGCCCACGAAACACCGAAGATACGCATTGAAATCAAAACAGGCTAAGCAACTTCTAAACGAGATTTCTGAACGGCTAAAAATTAACTTGGACGCCGTTTTTGGTTCAAAAGCAAACGTTGAAGTCATCGAAGCGGATGTCGGCAAAATTTATCTTGTAAACGGCAAACCGTTATTCTTCAAGGCTGGAGAGAAGCTTCTGCCAACGTTACTTTTCCAAGATTTCACTTTGCAGGCACCAAAAATCGTGGTGGACATGGGAGCGGTTCCTTACGTGTGCAACGGAGCGGACATTATGGCGCCTGGAATCGTAAGGGTTGAAGGCGAATTCGGCAAGGGCGCGTTTGTTCTGATTGTGGATGTGAAGCATGGAAAACCGCTTGCCGTGGGAGAGAGCCTTCATGACGCGGAAACCGCCCGAAACACAAAACAAGGTGCCGTCGTCAAGAACGTTCATTTTGTAAGTGACAAAATCTGGAATTTCGCCAAAACATTGGCAGATTAGCGCTGGTCCTTGTGGAGTGTATAGTAGCTTTTGGTGTTGTTAGCGCGCGCTAGAAAAGTCTACATAGATTGGGGTGAACTTAATTTAGGGACTTCTAAAAACGCGTCGTTTTACGTGTTGAGCAACAGCAATGTTGATGTTGAACTTGGGTTAAATGTGACCACCTGGGTGCCAACAGGGATAGATCATTACTTTTCTATTTCTTGAGATTACAATGGGACTGTGCTGAGTTTAGGTCCTAATCAAGAGCCGCTTTTGGTTACTCTCAATTTGAATTTTGTTTCATCGAAAGAATTTATTGATTTTCTTGTGGATAACAG
>CAZZLA010000073.1:0-6656 GCA_964655035.1 uncultured Candidatus Bathyarchaeia archaeon
GCAACACAAGAACTGTGTGCGCGGGTCAGAAACAAGAATTTTAAGAACGGCAAACGAAACTGGATAAAATACGCCATTTGGGTTCCATGGATAACCGTCATAATCGTAATGTTCCTACAAGCCGGAGCGATAAGAGCCGTTGACCCGCTGTATCAGACGTACTATGGCTTATCGATCACGGATCTGGAATCCGCAATCATGTTCCTCGCTATCGCTGGTCTCATAGCTGGAATTGCACTGGTCGCAGGCAGAAGAGCGGCGTGCCACACTATTTGTTGGATGGCGCCATTCATGATAATTGGAAGAAAAATCCGCAACGCGGTTAACTGGCCTGCGCTTCAACTGGAAGCAGACAGCAACAAGTGCGTCAACTGTAAGTCGTGTACAAGAAACTGTGCAATGAGCTTAGACGTGAACGGCATGGTACAAAATCAAGCTATGGAAAACACGGAATGTATTCTCTGTGGAAATTGCGTTGACGTTTGCCCTAAAGGTGCTATCAAGTATTCTTTCGGCAAAAAATAGTGGCGCGAATTATATGCGGAGCACCACGTTTTCCGCGTAGTTCTTCATGGTTCCCGCGAACTCGTTAATGACTTCGGGCGCGTAGGGCCTTAAGCCTTCAAACCGCTTGTCCAGCGTGTCCTGGGGCACGAACTGCTGGAACGCGTGGGTTTTCGCGCCTTTAACCAGTTCGCATATCCGCGTTACATCTTCAGCGGTAATAAGCTCTGGAACCACCGTGGTTCTGAACTCGTACGCCACCTTGCCCATCTTCAGCATCTCGACAGTACGCAGCAATCCGGTGGTGTCTTTAGCGCCCAGAAGTTTGTACTTTTCCAGCGACGTTTTCACGTCCAAAGCCACGTAATCCACGTGGGCTAGGCATTGTTCCAACACTTCAGGATAGCACCCGTTCGTGTCCAACTTCACCTGAAAACCTCGCTTCTTAAGCTTCTCCAAAAACTTGGGCAACTCCTTATGCATGCACGGTTCTCCGCCTGTGACCACTACGGCGTCCACGTACTTCTTGCGGCTTTCCAAGATTCTAAGTGCCAATGCTTCCTGCAGAAAAGGCGGCTTCGGGTCAACAGCGATGCGCCAGTTGTGGCAGAATCCACAACGCAGGTTGCAGCCTGGAGTGAAAAGTACGGAGGCTACCTTGTCAGGGTAGTCGATGAGGCTGACTTTCTGGAGACCGCTAAACTTCATACTGTTTCCTCTTACGCGGTTAGCGGTGCCGTAGCCATTACCGTTGATTTGTCAAAGGTTTTGCGAATTGCGAATTCAGCTTGTTTCCCATCGTTCCACTGGTCCACCGGTCTTAGGTAGCCGACTACACGTGAATAAACCTCTGATTGGGCTCCGCAGACTGGGCATTGCTTGTGCTCACCAGATGTGTAGCCGTGAGTGGGGCAAATGCTGAACGTCGGTGTCAGCGTGAAATAGGGCAAGCGTGAGCTTGAGGTCACTTTTCGGATAAGTTCTGCGGCTGACTGCCAGGAGTGGAGTCTTTCGCCTAAGAAGATGTGGAACACCGTGCCGCCTGTGTACAGCGTCTGCAGGCTCTCTTGGTGCTCTAAAGCTTCGAACAGGTCACCTTCGTAGTCCACGGGCAGTTGGGAAGAGTTTGTGTAGAACGGCTCAGCGTGTTGCGCCTGAACCAGATGCTCGTTGGCTGCCATAATGTCTGGGTGGTATCGTTTGTCGATGCGTGCAAGCCTGTAAGACGTGCCTTCAGCGGGTGTCGCCTCCAGATTGTAGATGTTGCCGGTCTCCTCTTGGAAGTCTGCAAGCCGTTCACGCATGAAGGTGAGGGCTTTGACGGCGAAGGCTTTTCCCTCCGGAGACACGATGTTTACGCCTAAAAGGTTCAAGATTGTCTCGTTGATGCCGACTAAGCCTATGGTTGAGAAGTGGTTCTTCCAGTACTTGTCGTAGCTTTCTTTTACATGGCGCAGGTAACGGCGAGAGTACGGATACAACCCGCTCTCGGTGAACGCCTCAAGCGTTTTACGCTTAATCTCTAGGCTGGTTTTAGCTGTTTCCATTATGTTCTCCAAGCGTTGGAAGAACTCGTCCTCATCCTTGGACAAGTAGCCGATCCGCGGCATGTTCAAGGTTACAACGCCTATGGAGCCTGTTAACGGGTTAGCGCCGAAGAAGCCGCCGCCTCTTTTGCGTAGCTCGCGGTTGTCTATTCTCAGGCGGCAGCACATACTTCGCACGTCCTCAGGATGCAGGTCACTGTTCATGAAGTTTGAGAAGTAGGGTACGCCGTACTTGGCTGTGACTTCAAAAATGGCTTTTGACGCGGGGGAGTCCCAGGCGAAATCGTTAGTGATGTTGTACGTGGGTATGGGGAAGGTGAAAACTCTTCCTTTTGAGTCGCCTTGCTGCATGATCTCGGCGAAAGCCATGTTGAACAGTTCCATCTCCTTGCTCATATCGCCATATGTGTCCTCGGTGACTTTTCCTTTGAAGAGAACCGCCTCGTCCTTCATGAATTCTGGAACGGTTAGATCCAGCGTAAGGTTGGTGAAAGGGGTCTGGAAGCCCACGCGGGTGGGCACGTTCATGTTGAAAAAGAACTCTTGCAGAGCCTGTTCTACTTCCCTTTGGCTTAAATGGTCGTAGCGTATGAACGGCGCTAAGTAAGTGTCAAAGTTGCTGAACGCTTGCGCGCCTGCCGCTTCGCCCTGTAGCGTGTAGAAAAAGTTAACCACTTGCCCTAGCGCCGTGCGGAAGTGTTTGGCGGGTTTGCTCTCAATCTTGCCAGGCACGCCACCGAAACCTGAAAGCAGCAGGTCGGCTATGTCCCAGCCTACGCAGTAAGGTCCCAGCACACCTAGGTCATGTACGTGTATATCGCCGGAGAAGTGGGCCTTGGCGATATTTGTTGGGTAAATTCGCGATATCCAATATTTGGCGATGACCGTGGACGAAAGATAGTTGTTCAAGCCCTGCAGCGAATAGCTCATGTTAGAGTTCTCTTTAACACGCCAATCATCAATTTCCAAGTACTGGTCCACAAGGTCTGCGGAGCTTAAAAGCGCAGCGAGCTCGCGCATGTCCTGATGCTGTTTTCGATAGAGGATGTACGCTTTAGCTGTTTGGGCGCGACCGTTTTCGATTAACCTTTTTTCAACGAGATCTTGGATTTCCTCAACGGTTGGGCAGCCGTCTTCGCCGAATCGGTTTCGGAGTTCCGCCATAACCTCGTCGCTTATGAATTTTGATGGTTCACGGTTTTTTCCGCCCACAGCTTTGGCAGCTTTCCAAATGGCGTTTGTTATGCGTTCTTGATCGAAGGGTTCTAATTTTCCATCACGTTTTCTAACATACCTCACTTTTTCACCTCAAGGAGCACCCGCCTGAAGTCTTCAGGCTCTTCAAACTGTTTGTAAACCGATGCAAAACGAATGTACGCTATGCGGTCGAGTTCTTTCAGGTATTTCATGACCAAATCGCCGATTTCTTTGGATGTTACTTCTTCTTTGCCTTTCCGCATTACATCTTGGCGCACGTGTCCTGCTGCCTCGTTGATTTGGTCCATGGTTACGGGTCTTTTTTCGCAGGCTTTCTGCAAGCCGCGGATTATCTTGTTAACGTCGAAGCGTTCCAGCTTGCCGTCCTTCTTCCGCACCATAAGTTCTACTGTTTCCACGTACTCGTATGTGGTAAAGCGTTTTCCGCAGTTGATGCATTCTTTGCGTCGCCGCGTAGTGTTCTCTGGAGAATCGCGTGTTTCCAAGGTTTTGAATTCGGCGGACCCGCAGTATGGGCACTTCAAAATAGGCTTCTCCAAATCTCACTCGTAGTGTACAAAGGTATAACAAATACACTAAATATAGTGTGTGTTATTTAAGTACTTTGTCAAAATACAACAAAATATGCAAGAGACGCCCTAAACTAAAATGCACAAAATCTGTACAATAGGCAAAAACTAACTCGGATATCCGAACGATTTTTTGACCGTTAGAGAGCACATCTCATTATATAGGCTTAAGACATCTGTTTTGAAGTTTATTTCTCAAAACATCAAACAGAACGCTTCGTTCACCATCGAAGAAATGGAAAAAAATTATAGGCAACTACGGCACATTACTTGTCAGCTTTTAGTTTCCAATGCAGATAGCTAAATTGGGGTTTTAAACTAAAAAAAGGTTTTAAGTTTTCTTCGCGACTGCGGTTTGACCCGTTGTTTCTAAGGCTTTGATGCGTGTTTCAATGAACTCGACGACTTTCTCTTCACTGAAGCTTTTTTCTTCCTCTTGCTTCTTAAGCTGTTCTCGGATGGTCTGCAGGATTTTCTCCACCTCGAAAGGTTTCATAACGTAAGCGTCCGCCCCTTTGTTCACGGCGGAGACCGCGTTCTGCAGTGTTGGGTAGCCAGTAACTATTATTTTTCTCATTTTCGGCTTCGTATCGCGCAGCCTTGACAAAAGCTCGATGCCCTCCATGTCTGGCAAGCGAACGTCAATCAACGCGAGGTTATAGAACGCTTTCTCGCTTCGTTCTATGCCTTTTTTGGCTGTTTCTGCTGTTTCAACCGTATAACCTTCATCTTCAAAGATTGCTTGTAGAACTTTTCTTATGTTCTCATCATCATCAATTATGAGTATTCTAGCTTCACTCATGTCTTTCACTTCTAAATGATTAAGAAAAGGAAGGCTGAGCGGTGATAAAGCCTTTATGATCTGCCGATATGTATCCTTGTTAACCTCTGACCACTGCGTTTGTTTCAACGCGTCTTTTTCAGAAAACCTTCTTTTGCCGCGTCTACATATTCAACGAATTCAAGTTGCTTATTTTCTATTTTGAGGGGTCGCCCAATTTTGGTGTGCAGGTTTTTCATTATCATGATCTCTATGTATTGGGCGCCTGCGCCGAAGATTTTTTCAAGCCCTCCTTGAAACTCAACGAGGTTTTCAGGGATTTCGTCTCTTGTTAGCTTGAAATTGTTTTCTATGTGGAAGTATATGGACTGTTTCACCGATTCTCCTAGAGAATTCAGGGCTTTGTCAATGGCGCTTACCAGAAGCTTGTCGAATTCTCTTGTTTTGGTCACTGTTTCACTTCCTCCATATCGGCTAATATTTGTGTTGCTTAAAGGAAAGTTAACTACTCCTATTGGTTTTATTTACATTTAAAGTTAATTCGTGATTTAGCTTTATTTGCGAGTCCGAATCGGAATCAAAACTTCACTCGCCAAGTTTCAGAAAACTCAACCCGGTTTTGTTTCGGTGAATGGTTTCCTTCATCAAACTCAACTCTTTAACGTAATCCATCAACACCTTCCGCAACGTCTCACTCTCGCTAGTTCCCAAACGCCTAGCCAAGTCGCTTAAAATCGCCTTTTGTTCTTTGCTCAACACTACGTTCACAACACATTTTCAATCACTTTTTCAAGTTTAGCCCAACAGGATGGTCCACACGTTAGCCCGCGGACGGACCAACAAACTGTACAATTCCCTTTTTCATTTTCTCATTATATTACTGGGGTAGAAGTTGTGTGAGGTCTAAGAAAAATGCCATGGGAAACCACGGAAAAACATTAAAAGGCTGAAAATGTAGGCGCCTGTGAAGGTTCACAGTTTTTTCAATATGTCAAAATCGTTAAAAAACGTATAATTGCATTTTCCAATACACGAAGAAAAGTTTATATCTGATGTTCTCTCCTCTGAAGCAATTCACTTAGACACGGGCAAACGAGTTTAAGGTTAAACATGATAATTTTTGAAGGTTTTAACTTGAATTACGTGACTCTGCTGCTTAACGTTACAAATTTTAGAGTGAGCCGCCAATCTGTTGAGTCCTAAAAGTAGAGATGACAAAGGAAATGAAAAGTTACAGGAAAAAGAGGCAAGCTTCGAATCATTTAGTCGCATCAATCCTGCTCATAGTCTGTATGGTTGTGATCAGCGTGGCTGTGAGCGCGTTTACGGGAACGCATGCAAATCCGTCTCCTTTGGTAGAGGATTTAAAGGTAACAAGCGTTACCTTTTCAAGTGGCAACACCATTCACGTGTTTGTCAACAATTCTGGAACATTGGATTTTACGGTTGCTGAGGTATGGATAAACAATGAAAAACAAGCCTTCACCACTAATCCAAGCGTTGGAAGAATATTTCCTAATGAGAGTATGGACATTTCGGTTACCTACGGTTACGTGAACGAGATGAGCTACCACATCAAGATAGTTTCTGACAGAACAAACGGGTACTTTGCCAGCGCCACCGCCTTGTAGCGGAAGTGGCTTCGGCTAAGGGCACTCTAAATTCTTGTTTCCATCGTAGAAAGCATGTACTCTGGACAAGCCTGCTCCTTTTCTTAAGCAACCGAGGAAATGTTTAGTATTAATTAACGTTGGAAATAGGAGTTACGTGGGATTATAGGTTTACCGTTTGCGTTTTCTGAAACAAAAAATCGATGTCAGCATTGTTGCAATCATTAATGGCGGCAAAATGATAGCACACGCTTAATAAATTAGCCTACGTAGCTTTTCGGTCAAGGACCCAGCATTTAGGAGACGAAGGCTGTTTAAGTCAAACGAAGTTGAAAAGTTCAGGTACGACAAAAACGTCTATATAGCGGTAGCAGGAAAATGCGGGACGTGTTACTACTGCGTGAATGCCTGCCCAGAAAATGCCATA
>CAZZLA010000074.1:0-4523 GCA_964655035.1 uncultured Candidatus Bathyarchaeia archaeon
TTTTCACCTAGAGTGTCTTTATTATTTGGTAGTGTTTATAGTTGTCGAATTAACGTAGGGTGAAATAGGTGGAAAGCGCGTTAAGTCGCATAAGAAGCATCGCTGACTACCAGTTTGGAAAAGGCGTGGGTGCCAAGCTTTTTCCGGAAAACGTGGAAATCACGCATTCTAAAACGACTGGCAGAATACGCTACGTGCATTTGAATGGTGAGAGACTGGCAACACTTCGCCCTACCGACGGCTTGTTTTCCTTAAGCATCATCGCCGCTCGGGTTGCAGCTGAAAACCGTGATTTTGCCCACTGTTTTGTCACTGTTCAAAAAGCCGTTTCAACCTTTATGGCTGAAGGCCACGATGTGTTTGCGGCTCACGTTGTCAAGGCTGACGAGGCAATCCACGCCAAAGACGAAGTCATAGTTGTCGATGAGGAAAGTAACGTCTTAGCTGTTGGACATGCTTTGTTGTCAAGCGCGGAGATGCAGGAGTTCAAGACCGGCGTAGCCGTCAAAGTCAGGCATGGATGCGCGGAGGAAAGTTAAGTATATGAGGGTCTACTGCAGAATAACTGGTGGAAGCGAACCTTTATGCATAGACGCATGAACCCCCGAGAAACGAAGCGTATGATGCAACGCATGGGCATGAACATGGACTCCATGCCAGATGTTGAACAAGTAATCATAAAAACCAACAGCAAGGAGATTGTCGTAGAACAACCTGAAGTGGCGATTCTTGAGATGCAGGGACAAAAAATCTTCCAAGTCATCGGCGGAAAAGTCACCGAAAGAGCCCCTCACAGCACCGTTGCTAGCGCCCCAAAAGTTGCTGTGTCAGAGGAAGACGTGAAGCTTGTGGCAGACCAAACGGGCAAAAGCTTAGAAGAAGCCAGAAACGCCTTGGAAGAATGCGAAGGAGACTTAGCAAAGGCGATACTGCTGCTTCAGTCATGACCGCGCTTTGGATTACTTTTATGCTTAGAAAAGATGCCCCCTCCCTATTATAAAGACGGAATTTCTGGGTGGAAAATAGTTTTGTCTAAAATTATAGGTTCCTTATTGTTTTGGAACCATTCTGACTTTTGCCTTTTTGCCGCTGAGAAGAAGAGTTACTTTTTCTTCTTAAAGAAATGAAGAACGTTCTATCCTATTTGGATAACCGGTTAAAGCGGTTATGTATTAGGAACCTAAGAGATGGGAATTGGTTTTTTGGAATTATTCATCGACAAGAGCTGCTTGAGGTCCTTTTTCATCATGTTTATCCAGCCTTGTTCAAAATGGAACGAAGCGTTGTCGCTGACCACTCTAACCCTGCATTCGCCTTTGCAATCAGACTCTTTTTTGGGGATTTTCCCGCATTTCGCTTTGCAAAGCGCGTTAACATAATTGTTAATCCGCAGGTACAGTCTTTCAGGTTTGAACGATGGCATATACTGCTCCGAGATCCTCTGGATGCCATTTTGCATTAATTCTTGTTTTGCGGCGGCTGTGAATCTTTTGCCGAAAAGAAAGCCTTTGTCGTATTCTTCTCGTTCCATGTCTTCTAACATCTTTCGGACGGCGTTTATTCCAACAAATCCAGATTTCGTCTTCGACTCCACTATGCGTAACAGAATTTTTTCGTTTGATTCTGTGTCTAAGGCGGTTATGTCTACGCCTTCATCCCATTTTGCCTTCTCCTCACAGCTGTAGTTCCGCATCGCTATGAATAATTCGGCTTCATCTTGAATGCTTACTTTAACTCCTCCTTTTTTAGTATAATTTTAACGGACCCAAATCTTTACAAAATCATTTCTCTGCCTACTAATCTAAAAACTTGCGCCCATTATCTCTATGTATATTCTCATAACAGTTAATATACCCTTCCAATAAACATGTCTATTTTAATGGAAAATAGCCTAAATTACACAAACGGATGGATTAAACTGTAACCATCAGCCCTTTGACCACTTTCTTCGCGAGTTTTCGCTATTTAGCGTGCAAACATTTATATCAAATGGTCAGCTACACCAGCAATAATTGAAAATAGAAATTTTCAATTTCATTCACAAGCTAATAGAGGTGATTTTACACGTCCCAAAAAAGGATGTTTGAGATTAAATGCAACGAGTGCGGCAAAAACGCCACAGTGCCTTTCAAGCCTAAAGAAGGCAAGCCTGTTTACTGCAGCACATGCTTCTCGAAACGGTTTAAAAGTAGACAAGGAAGTTCCAATCTGAACTTCAGTTTCAACGCGAAAAACGCGTGGGCAAGGCGCGGCGGCGGTTTCAAAGGAAAGAAAGAGGAAGAGCCCTTTAGCGTTTTCCAAAAATACTAGTGTGCAAGTCACAGTCCTATAGCACACACTCAAAACAAGTGTTTTGCAGGTTCAGTTATTTCTATATAGTAGGTTCTCCATTACCTTTTCCGAGATGGTTTGGATGGAGACTCAATTTTCTGACGTTGCAGTAGTGGGTCATTTCGCTATAGACACCATTCGCCTACCAAGCCGTTCCAACCCTTTCGTCGTTTTGGGCGGCTCTGTAACCTATGTTTCTTTCGTAGCAAAACGTTTGGACGCAGTGGTTTCAATAATCTCGAAGGTCGGCGGGGATTTTCCTGAAGCTTACATGTGGTGGCTTCGGGAAGAAGGCATAGACCTTTCCAGCGTTACAAGGCTTCCGGACGAGCAGACCACGCGCTTTGAACTCGGATACAGCAAAGACCTGTCAAACAGAACCTTGAAACTGAAAAGCAAAGGATCTACAATCAGCCCGAGTGATTTGCCCTGTTCTCTGCAAGCAAAGGCCGTTCACATTGCGCCTATTGCCGGCGAAATTTCTTATGAGGTGGTTGAAAAACTGAAGGGTTGCGCCGAGGTTTTATCTCTTGACCCTCAAGGTTTGCTGCGGCGCTTTGATAAAAAAGGAAAGGTAACGTCACGCGCTCCAGTTGACAAACGCCTTTTCAGCCTAATCAACATCTACAAATCCTCGTTGGATGAAATTACCGCTCTTACCGGCCATTCTGATCTTAATTCAGCCATAGACGCTGTCCATGACTTTGGAGTAAAAACAATAATCGTCACCTTGGGCGCCAAAGGCTCTGTGCTTTCTGTAGAGAGAACGCTTTACAAAGTTCCCGCGTGCGATTCTAGAGTGTTCGTTGACCCCACTGGCGCGGGGGACGCTTTCATAGGCGGCTTTTTAACCGAGTACATCCGGCAAAAAGACTCTTTCTGGTGTGCCTGCGTAGGTTCCGCTGCGGCGTCGCTGGTTGTCGAAGGCATTGGACCGACATTTTTTGGAGAAAAGGAAGAAATTTATCAGAGAGCCCGCTCTGTCTATGAAAAAGAAATTAAGCCGTAACGCGTATGGTACTGCATAAAATTGTGTGAGGCTACAACCGTTGGGACGCATAGACAAGGGAGTTAAATGCAGCGTGTCAGGCTGTGACAGAGAAGCTGTCCGTTCAGTGTCAACTGGAAAAGCTAAGTCGGCAGGGTTAAACGTTGGCAGCAACGAAAAACGTGTTTACCTCTGCAGGGAACACTACAAGGAATTCAAGAAGAAGACTAAAAAAGACAAAACCATTGACAAGTGGCGTTATGGCGCCTAGCAAGAGTGAACACAATGAGAATACTCCAACTGCACTCTAACTTCATCGTTTTCAGGCCCGTTAAGAAAGAAATAGCCATGGCTGAAGAGGCCAAGAAAGAAGAAAACCGCGTTGAAGAAGTTGTGGTTCTCTTCACCGCCATCGAGAAAGGCGACAAAGAGACGACGGCGAAGAAAGCCATAGATGACGTGCAAGCGTTCCTTCAAAACCTCAAAGTTTACCGCATCTTGATTTACCCTTTCGCTCACTTGAGCAGCAACCTGTCAAAGCCTTCCGAAGCGCTGAAAATCGTAAAAGACATGGAAGCCTACGCAAAACAAAAGGGCATCGAGACGTATCGCGCTCCTTTCGGCTGGACCAAGCAGTTCACAATCTCCATCAAGGGACACCCGTTAGCGGAACAATCCAGATTCTACGCGCCCGCGGAAACAGAAGCTAAGGAAGAAACGGTTTCCGAAGCTATAAAAGCTGAAGAGAAACTGAAGTCCCTGTGGTATATTCTCCAGCCCACTGGCGAGCTTGAGCCAATCGAAGGCTTCAACTTCAAAGGGCATGAAAACCTTGAGAAATTCTCTAAATACGAAATCACAAAGGTGCGGGCAAGTCAGCAAATGCCACCTCATGTGCCTTTGATGAAGCGGCTGGAGATAGCTGATTACGAGCAGGGAAGCGACCCCGGCAACCTCCGTTGGTACCCGAAAGGAAGATTAATCAAGTCCCTGCTTGAACAGTTCGTCACTGCCGAGATGATAGCGTACGGCGCCATGGAAGTTGAAACTCCAGTCATGTACGATTTTAATCATCCCAGCTTGGCCGATTACCTGAACCGTTTTCCAGCCAGGCAATACGTGTTAAAAACGGAAGACAAAGAGCTCTTCCTTCGATTTGCCGCGTGTTTCGGGCAGTTCTTGATGGTGCATGACACCCAGTTCT
>CAZZLA010000074.1:4533-6645 GCA_964655035.1 uncultured Candidatus Bathyarchaeia archaeon
GTTTCAGGCGCGAGAAAAGCGGCGAGGTCTGCGGTTTAAGGCGGCTACGCGCTTTCACGATGCCTGACTGCCATGCGTTCTGCACCGATCTAGAACAGGCGAAAGAAGAATTTAAAACAAGATTTAACCTGTGTATCAGCGTTTTAGGCAGCATCGGCTTGCAAAAGGATGATTACGAAATTGCAATACGGTTTACGAAGGACTTTTACGAAGAAAACAAGGACTTCATCGCGGATTTAGCTGGAATCTTGGGCAAGCCTCTTTTGGCGGAAGTGTGGGAAGAGCGGTTCTTCTATTTCAGGCTGAAATGGGACGCCAACTTCATAGACAACCAGAATAAAGCCGCGGCGCTTTCCACGGACCAGATAGATGTTGAAAACGCAAAAAGATACGAAATAACCTACGTTGACGAGAAAGGCGAAAAAAAGTATCCGCTGATTCTACACTGCTCTCCAAGCGGCGCCATCGAAAGATGCATCTACGCCTTGCTGGAAAAAGCTTACAAAGAGCAACAGAAAGGCAAATTGCCGATGCTTCCCTTATGGCTGTCGCCAACGCAAGTGCGGTTAATCCCAATATCCGATAGCTTCACCGAAAAAGTAACGGAAATCGCCACCAAAATAGCTGCACACTGCATACGCGTGGACATCGATGACCGCACCTCCACGTTGCAGAAAAAAATTAGAGACGCCGAGATGGAGTGGGTTCCCTACATAATCGTGGTGGGGCAGCGAGAACTCGAATCGGGGGTTCTGGCAGTCAGAGACCGCGAGACTCACGGCAAAGTGCAAAAGATGAAGCTAGACGAGTTGATAGCGAAAATTGCAGGTAAAGTCGAAGGCAAGCCTTTCAAGCCTCTTACTTTGCCGCTGAACCTTTCGAGAAGACCCCAATTCTACGGTTGATATACGAAGCCTATGATTCACTGCCAAAAAATATATCAAATCATAACCTAATAAGGAACTCCACCGAAGGAAACCCCGATGGAAAAAGAACTGCAGGTTTACATAGATGGAGTTTACTATCCGAAATCACAGGCTAAAGTCTCAGTTTACGATCATGGTCTCCTCTACGGAGACGGCGTTTTCGAAGGCATCCGAGCCTACAACGGCATTGTCTTCAAACTCAACGAACATATCGACAGACTCTATCGTTCCGCACACGCCTTAAGGCTGGCAATACCGATGACAAAAGACGAGATGACTCAGACAGTGCTGGAAACACTGCGCAAAAACAGCCTACGGGACGCATATATTCGCTTGGTCGTGACAAGAGGAATAGGCGACCTGGGACTGGACCCGCGAAAATGCCCTAAGCCCTCCGTGATCATAATAACCGACACTATTTCCATCATGTCAAACGAAGCTAAAGAAAAAGGCATCACCACCATGATTCCATGGGTGAGAAGAAACTCCGTGGACTCCACGACGCATGAGATGAAGTCTCTGAACTACCTTAACAGTGTGTTAGCCAAAATGGAAGCCACCGCAAACGGCGTTGACGAAGCGATTTGCTTGGACAAAAACGGCGTTGTAGCTGAAGGCGTCGGCGAGAACCTGTTCATAGTGAAGGACGGCAAACTTTTAACTCCACCAAGCAGCACCGGCGCGTTAGCTGGCATCACCGCCAAGTTTACGGTCAAGCTTGCCAAAAACTTAGGTTATGAGGTCGCTGAAACTAACATAACGGCGTTCCAGCTGTTTACCACTGACGAGGCGTTCTTTACTGGAACGGCCGCAGAAGTCGTGCCAATCAGAGAAGTGAACAAGCGACAAATAGGCAATGGAAACCCAGGTCCCGTCACAAAGAAGCTAATGGCGGCGTTCCAGAAAGCAATCGCTGACCCAGCCGAAGGCGTGCCAATCTAAGCGTGCAGCCTGAAGCCGGGGCAACTACTTCTTTTTCATAAAACGCTCTACTTCGTTGAACGCTTCTTCCAATGTTTCGATGGGTGGTAGGAATACGCCTCTGACATGGCCAGCGCCGTAGGCAAGGTCAAAACCTGAACCATGCACCAGAAGCACACCAGTCTCCTTCAGGAGTTCAACAGCAAACTCCATGTCCGTCTTCCACCTTGACCCTACACCATGAATTTTTGGGAAAACGTAGAAG
>CAZZLA010000075.1:0-6609 GCA_964655035.1 uncultured Candidatus Bathyarchaeia archaeon
CATTTTGGATGATTTCGACCACTTTTTGGTCTACTATTTACGTTAACTCAGGAATATTAATGTGTCTTTTTGGCAGACGTATTTAAAGCCTGCTTCTATCAATGGTTTGACTTCTTCGAGTTTTCCAGCCACTCTTACTGTGCGCTGGTCAGGATCGAAGTAAGGACAGCCGCTCCTAAATTTACAGCAGTCCGTGAAAATGTTTTGCATCTTGTTCAAAATTGATTCAAAAACGGCTCATGAAGTGAAGCGCCCTTTTCAAGCAGTGGTTTATGAGAGCTTGAGTAGAATTCGTTCAGGGATGCCTTCTCTCTCCAGCGCTAAGTATTTTATGCCTTCGGTGTCGCCTACTTGGTCAAGTATTTTCAGTGCTTCTTGGGCTTTTTTCAGAGCTATTAGGCGTTGTTGGTGGCTTTTTACTACGCTTTCAATTGCTGTTAATTCGTTTAAGACGGTGGCGTCCAAGATTACTTCTAAGCCGTTTACTTCTATTTGGTCTGTTTTTTCAATGGATTCCTTTTTGCCTGCCAACTTGCCGACTATCTCGTGCAGTCTCTTTGATTTTTCAGCTACCGCTCTAACGTCGTATAATTGGCGAAGGTATTCGCCAAGCGCGCTTTTTGTTTCAGCAATTTCTTTGTCTATTCTTTCCGCAATTTCTGAAGTTGAACCGTATTCTTTGATACCTACAAACGGCTTTTCGGCCTCTTTCACGTCTGTGTGCATTTGAGGATTTTGTATATCCGTGTTTTCCGCTGTTTTAGCTGGCTTCCTAGTTTTGTTCACTTTTTTGTTTGGTTTTTTTGGTGTTTGCGGTTTGTCAATTAATTCAGGGTCTTCAGTTACTTTAGGTTCTTCGGGTTTAAGTTTTTTCTTTGATCTGCCGAACATGTTTGCTCTCCAACTAATCTTATGTATTAATATATAATAAGCTCTATTTTACAAAAAAGAATATTCCCAAAACAGACATAACACGCTTGCCAGTGGAGTTTTAGTATTCTACCACGCGCTTAAGAATTTTCGGCTTTTACGGGGCTTCAGCATTCTATTTCCTATCTTCTAAAGCCATCGCCATAAATCAATTCAAATTTTTTTGTTATCACCCTGTAGGCTATTACGGGATTATTAATTTCTAATAGTAAGAGTCGGGTGTTCGAAAATTTGATAATTGCCATTTCAACAATCAAAACTGGATTACCAAAAAATGGGAAAAAGGTTATGAGGGATAATGAAAACGACTCTTTTCCGAGATAAGCTACCTCACCTCGACCACTTTTCCATGCTTATCCGTGATTTGGGTCACTTTTGCATGTTTCGGTAACAGTCATGGCAAACGCCTTATTTTCGCTTTCGGAAAAGTTTACCGCCATCGTCATATTCTCCTGTCATGTATTCAGATTTTGGCAAAGAAGCTGCTCAAAATGATGGAAACCTTGGGCAAGAACATGGCGTGGCTACTCAAGAAAACAAACGCTTAATCCTTTGCGTTAGGATTGCATCATAAGCTCTACTCCAGGTATCTTCTTTTTCTCGTAGATTATATCCATAAGCTTGGAGAAGCCGGTGATCCAAATCAAATAGATGGCGCCGATTACTAGCCAAACGGGGAGAATCTGGTATGTCCACATTCTAATTGACATGCCTGCGCTGACCAAGTCGAATAAGCCTACATATGCTACGGTAGCAGTGCTCTTTGTTAAAGAACAAAACTCATTGGTCCATGCTGGAATAACTATTCGGTAAGCTTGCGGTAGAATCACATAGCGAAGGGTTTGAACTTTTGACATTCCCGTTGACAGACCTGCTGCCATCTGGTCATCCAAAACGGTTTGCATTGCCCCTTTCATGTAGCCCTTCTGGTAAGCAGCGCTGTTTAACCCAAAAACCAAGAAAGCCAAAAGATAATGGTCTATCTGGACATTGAGTATAGCAGGGACAGTATATACCGCTATGAACAGTTGAACAAAAAGGGGGCTTCCTCGGAAGAATTCCACGTAAGCTGCAATGACTCCTCTTCCAAATTTCCCACCATAAATATCCCCAATAGCTAGCAGCGTTCCAATAGCCAAACCCAGAAGGACTCCGAATAGAGTAATTTCTACTGTTAAAGTCAATCCTTGTAGGATCCACGTGTAATATTTGGGGTCGAAAAGCCACTCAAACATTCATTTATTCCCTTGTCGTTCGGTTTATGATTCTATCCATGAATTTCTTTGCCCTGTCAGTATTTGGAGCATTAAAGAATAGTGAGGGAGGTCCTGTTTCAACGATTTTGCCTTCATCATAGAATATCATTTCTTCCGCTACGTCGCGAGCGAACGGCATTTCATGGCTTACAATAAGCATGGTTGTGCCCTCTTTAGCTAAATCACGTAGCGTGTCGATGACTTCTCCTGTAAGCTCAGGATCTAAAGCTGAGGTCGGTTCGTCAAGCAATATAATGTCTGGGTTGCGGGCTAAGGCTCTGGCTATGCCAACTCTCTGCGCCTGTCCACCGGACATTTGAGCAGGATATTTACTAATGCAGTCAGTGATTTTCACTTCTGCCAGCGCAGCTAACGCCCGTTTACGGGCTTCTTCTTTGGACAGTTTCAGTACTCGCCGAAGCGCCAACTCCACGTTTCCCAGAGCCGTAAGATGCCTAAACAGGTAGATATGCTGAAAAACAAATCCAATTCTTGCACGGGCTTTGTTGAGGTCAACGCCCGGTTTTGTTAAACATTCGTCGCCAAGGTAGATTTCCCCCTTATCCGGCATGTCCAGCATAGCCATGCAACGTAGAAAAGTGCTTTTTCCTGAACCGCTGGGTCCAAAAATAAGTTTAATGTCACCCTTTCGGATTTGCAGTGAAACATTCTTTACTGCTTCAACCTGCTTGACGTCTGCTTTCTTGCTATTTTTGTTGTACGTTTTGTATACGTTTTTTGCTTCCATCACAAGGTTAACCATGTGTTTTACAATCCTATTTTCTTCTTTCTTTTATTTCCCCATCGGTCCAGCCAGAAGGCAATGGGGAATGTTAAAGCGATATACAGGATGGCGGCGAGAACAAACGGTGTAATGACGTCATAAGGTGGTATGCTTTTTAGCCGTATCGCTTGCGTCATTATTTCCGCCAAGCCGCCGATAACATAGGCATAGGCTGAGTCCTTAATGAGTAGAGCATATTCACTTCCTAAACCCGGGGTGGAAAAAGTGAAGACTTGTGGAACCATTATGTGCCAGATTGCGCTCCACTTAGAGAGCCCAATGGATTGACCGGCAATCATCTGTTCATCGCCCACGCCGCGGATTGCGCCTCTGTAAATCTGTGATTGATTTGCTCCGCTTCGCAATCCTAATACGAAAGCAGCTACAAAAAAGGCGTTGTTAAAGGGGAAAGGGAAAAACGGTCCTAAACCAAAATAGAACATTAACATCAAAACAAGTTCAGGAACACCCCGGAAAATTTTCTCGTAAGCGTCAACAACAAATCCGACCTCTTTTTCGTAAACTCTGAGGAACGCAAGTGGCAAGCCTATTACTATGCCAACGAAAAAAGAAATGATGGAAATGGAAAGAGTTAGTGGTACTCCTTCCAACAGGATGATTAGTTGCTGCCCGACGTCCAATACCGATCACGGTGGTTTAATACGCATTCCATTCTGCTCTGAGTTGTTCAATTGTTCCGTCAAAGATCATGTCTACTAATACGCCATCCATTTTATCCAGAAGCGTTTGAGAGTTCTTGCCTACGACGAATGCAACTGGGTAGTATTGGTGGCTATAGGCGACACTCGAGTCGATTCCATCAGATTTGAACTGGGCGATCCAGTTGGTGGTGATTGGCGTTTCAGCGTATACTGCCTCCACAGTTGGGTTTGCGCTGACCAAGTCTTGGAAGGGCGCATCTGACTCGCTCCATACTGCAATGTCTACGCCTGCGTCTTGGAGTTCTTGTTGCTGAACGTTTCCTGATTGTACTCCAACCTTGACGCCTAAGGTTTTGAAGTCTGCAAGCGAGTTTATGGTGGTTATGCCTTTGGCTTCCTTGGTGCTATCTAGCATTACTACTTGTCCTTCTGTTGTGCTGTGGGGTACAGTGAAGGAAACTTGGTCTAATCTTTCCGACGTTATCGAGAAGCCACTGACGCCCATGTCAAGCTGACCTTGTTGAACGGAAAGGATGATGCTATCGAAGGATACATCATTCCATTCTATCGTTAGCCCTAGCCTTTCTGCACATTCGTTTGCTATGTCAACTTCGAAACCTACGATGTCTCCAGCATCATCCAGCATTTGGTAAGGTGGCCATGTTGGGTCTGTGCCAACACGGATAACTCCAGTATCCTGAATGTTCGCCCAGACGGTATCTGTTGAGGAAGCGGTCTGCGGTAGAAGGAAGGGACCTGCCATTAAGCCTACAACGAAGCCTACTACGAGCATTATAACAACTAATCCTATTGTTAAGATTTTTGCCATCTCTTTTTCTCCCCAGCCCTTTTATTTCAAAGGTTTACATATTTAAGCTTAAGCATCATCCAAGAAAACGCTTAATTTGTCACTTTTTTTGCCCTAAACCATTGTCTTTAACCGACACCAGCACAATGGCGATGATTATTAAAAGGGCTCCAACGGTTGAGAACACGGTGACAGGCTCCTCGAGCACAATGACAGAAGCAACCACGGCCACGACTATCTCTGACAAAAGCAGGATGGTGGAGGTGGAAGCGGAGAGATATTTGAGTCCCTCCACCCAGAGGTAATAGGGTATAACCCAGCAGACGATGGCTGTGTAAACGATTGCTGCCCACGCCCAGCCTGACAAAGCAAAGAAGCTTTTTCCTGCAAGAGCCGTGAAAGGCGCTATTGTGATCAGCGTGAAAAGAAGCACCCAAGTCATCCACTGAAACGTGGCAGAAGTTGAGTGGATAATCAGTTTCTTGTTGTAAATCATAAACAGGGCCCAACAAACGCCCGAGACAATAAGCATCAGGTCGGCGATTAGCTGTCCCTCAACCAGCGTTGAGAAATCCAGGTTAGTGCTAACAAACACTATACCCGCCAACCCGAAAAGTACTCCTACAATTTTTTTTCTTGAAAACCTTTCACTAAGCATTCTGGGACTAAGTATTGCCACCCATATGGCGCTTAGGTTTATGAAAAGCGCAGCTTTAGCCACCGATGTGTAGCCCATCGCTCCATACTGAAGCAAGTAACCTGCACCGTTCGCGATTCCCAATAAGACCAGCAACTTTTTGTTAGTTATCTTGAACTTTAGTTTTCCCAAAAGCAACATCACGATCACCAGCGTGACTGAGGAGACCAAGAAACGCCAGAAAACAAACGCGAACGGGTCGATGGTGCTTAGCCCGATTTTGATGATGGGAAAAGATGTCCCCCATAGGACGCCTGCCAGTATGGTGAGGAAGACGGCTTTTCTTTTTTGGCTTAAGAGCGGGTTAGGCAACGGCTCGTCTCCTTGCCCTTCCAGTAGACAGGCCATACCAATAAAGCATTTTTGCTAAGATTATCAAGAGAAAAAGGGGAGTGTGCGAGTGCACATAGAGCGCTGGAGAACTGGATAGTCGCGCGCGCTAATGAAGCCACCATAAACTTTTGCGAGGGAAAGTTTCTGACAGAGTCACCTATAATATGGACTAATCATCCCAGTTTCATATCAATGTGCCAAGACCACTTTAAGACGATTTGGAAGTCGTCACGGCGATACAAGCTCGAAGGTTAAACGCAAACGATTCCAAGTTAAGTTGTTTTTAGTTCAGCTTTGTGGACATAATTTCAGGTTCTTATAACTAAATTTCCGCGCGCTCCAAAGAGACGTAGTTTGTTAATAGTGAAAAAAGTAAGTTAAAACTTACTAATAGTGAAATAAACATACACATTTCGTATGTTAGCGAATGTTCTGATACTTTTGAATTTTAGTAGAAAAAGGAAAAAAGGTTACGAGAGGCACTAAAACGAACCGAGATACCTCACCTTGGCCACTATTTGACTGACTTCGGTGCCTTTTTTGGTGTTTACTTACGCTTGCGGAGAAATATTAAGTTGTCCTTTTGGCAAACGTATTCGAAACCAGCTTCAGGCAATGCTTTAACCTCTTCGGTTTTCTCAGCTACAGTGAAGTTATCGTTTCCGGAATCAAAGAGCGTGTGTTCTATGTTTATATATAGTTCAGTGTTTTGTATGCTTTTGTAGCCGAGAAACTGCTTAACATAGTGGGGGTCTTTTGTTTTGTGGTATTCCATGGTGGCTTTCCAGTGTCGGAGCGTGTGAAAGCTGATGTTTAAGAGTATTGGGTTTTGAAGTTTTGCAGCTAGCCTCTTTCTTGCTTTTATGAATGTTGTTTTCATTGAGAATATTAAAGCGCGCGCAACGTGTTGAGGTCCCTGCAAACTCAGAAAGCATCGTTAGCGAGCGAGATAAACGGCCTCAGGAAAGAGAAGGAGAAACTTGAAGGAATTATTACGATGGACAGACTTATTCTTCAGCATACCTTAAGCCAGGCTCTAGCCAATCTAAAGCTGCAGAGGTCGGACTTGTTTACTTTAACCACAGCAGATCAAATAGTTTTGATAGTTAAGGCAATATTGAGCTAAGGAAATTAGCGCG
>CAZZLA010000076.1:0-6604 GCA_964655035.1 uncultured Candidatus Bathyarchaeia archaeon
AAAGGACCATTCATCAACAGACTGCCATAGGTCTGACGAAGAACCCGGTGCAGGTGCTGCTGTTCCGGCTTCATAGCGTCTATCTCACTCCACAGCGGCGCAGCAAAGATTTTGGCAACTATATCAATTGGCAGGTGCTGTCTACGCATGAGCAGGTCCACAGCGTAAGCTAACACTTCGGTGTCTGTTTGCATGGTGCATTTGTAGCCGTACATCTCTAGGTAGCGTCGGTTTATGCCGTATGATGAGAGTTCGCCGTTGTGCACGACCGTCCAGTCTAGGATGTTGAAGGGGTGTGCGCCGCCCCACCAGCCTGGCGTGTTTGTTGGGAATCTGCCGTGAACCGTCCACAGGTAACCCTGATAATCCTCAAGGCAGAAGAAGTCCGCAACGTCTTCAGGGAAGCCAACGCCTTTGAAGACACCCATGTTCTTGCCGCTGGAAAAAACGAACGCCTTGCCCGTCTCCGTGTTTATCCGCATGGCCTTCTCCGTTACGTAATCGTCTTCGGTCAGATGCTCAAGCCGCCGCTTTTTAGGTTGGACGAAGTACCGCCAAACTATCGGTGGGTCTCTGACGTTGGCGGGTCGGGTCTGCATTTCCTCGTCGTAGATTATGTTGAAGCTTGCAGCCAATGTTCTGTCGGTTTTCTCTTTAGCGTCTCTGCTTAGGTACATTATGTGGAACGCGTAGTAATCCTTGAATTGCGGGTAGATGCCGTAGACTGCGAAGCCGCCGCCTAAGCCGTTTCCGCGGTCGTGCATGTTGGCTATGGCTCGCACGGGGTCGCGTGAAGAGAAGCGTTTGCCCTCGAGGTTCATCATGCCGAATATGCTGCATGCGTCGAAGTCCTTATCGTCGTTGTAAGGATTATTTATTTTGCTCAGGTTTCTCATCTGTATTCTCCTGGGTACAGTTTTCTTCGTAGAGATCGCGGTAAAGTGGCGAGGCAGAAGTCTTCTGAGAGTAGTTCTTGTTTGAGTTTTTTCACTTTGACACCGTTTTTCATGAGGTGGAACATTACGCCTGCGCGTTCTATGTTGTTTACAAGCGTCAAGCCTACAATCACGTTGTCTTTGAGCACGATTTTTTTGTAGAGAGTCCGCTCTGGTTCATGCTTGACCAAGATTTCGTACATGCCGTTTTCTCGGGGGTTTGTTATCCCGATGGATATGATTGGTATGCTGAAGTACTTCAGGGCGCTCATGGCGGTGCCGCCTGGGTATTCGGCTTTTTTTCCTGACATGTTGTAGCCTGCAACTTTGCCTTCCTGTTGGGCTAGGGGCCAGAGTGGCAGTAACCGGTTTTCGCCGAGAACGAAGTCATAAGCCTCAGCGACGTCGCCGCTGGCGTACACATCGGGTACGTTTGTGCGCATGAACTTGTCCACGATTATGCCGCGGTTCGTTTTCACGTCGGTTCCTGAGACAAGCTCCATGCGTGGAATGACGCCAATTGCGATTATCACTAAGTCGCATGGCACCGTTTCGCCGCTTGTTAGGATTGCGCTGCCGACGACGTTGTCGTCTTCGGGTTTGCCGATTATGCGCTGAACTGTTTGGCCTGTGGCAATAGTAACGCCCGCGTTGAGGATTACGTTTTCAACTATCTCCGAGGCTGTCTGATCTAGTATGAGGCTGAGTATGTTTTCTTTGAGTTCCACCATGGTTACTTTTAAGCCGCGTTTCACCAGTGCTTCGGTGACGCTGACGCCGATTAAGCCGCCTCCGATGACTACTGCGGTTCTGGCGGTTTCTATTCTTGCGGCTAAGCTTTCCGCGTCGGAAACTGTGGTAAAGGTGTACACGCCTTGTTTTTCGGAGCCTTCTATTTTTGGGACGAAGGGGTTGCCGCCGGTTGCGATTAGCAGTTTTTCGAAGTTGATGTGGTCACCTTTGTCAAGCGCCACCCATTTTTCAGCAAGGTTTAGGTTTACTGCGGTTCTTCCGGTGAGTGCTTGCACGTCGTTTTTTTGCCAGAATTGGTATTCGCGGCACATCATTTTGTCGAAGTTGGCTTTGCCGCTGACTAGGTCGGAGATCATGGGGCGCGAGTACTGTGGGCAGTGTTCGTCTGAAATGACGGTTATGGTGCCTACTGGGTCTACTTCTCTGATGGCTTCGACTGCGCCGATTCCTGCGGCTGAGGCGCCGACTATGACGTATTTTGGCATTATGGTTTCACCTCTTTGCAGATTAGGGCGCCGTTTGGGCAATTGGCGACGCATGCTGGAACTTCGAGTTCTGAGCAGAGGTCGCATTTGGAGATTATTTTGCCTGAAGGGTCGCGTTTAATGGCACCGTAGGGGCAGACCATGATGCAGGTCCAGCAGCCGATGCATTTGTCTGCGTTATGCGTGACCAAGCCTGTTTGTGGGTCTTTTTGCATGGCGCCTGAGAGGCAGGCGGTTACGCATGGTGCGTCTTCGCAGTGTCTGCATTGGATGGCGAAGCTGACGGGCTTATGCACCTCCAGTTTTACGCGGCTTGTGGGTTTGGGGTTTTCTTTGTTGTAGGCTTTGATAATGTCTTTTGATTTGGAGTGTTGGACGGTGCAGTAGACTTCGCAGAGTCCGCAGCCCATGCAATATTCTTCTTTTGCGATGATTCTTTTCATGAGTTTTCTCCACTTTTACGTAAGTGGAAGCGGGAGCATATGACCAGTAGAAGTGGGTGTTTTGGTTGCTTTTGTGTAGAGTTTGGCGCCTTCGGTGAAGGTTTGTTCAGTGAAGTGTGCTTTGTCTCTACATTGGTTTATGGTCATATGTTTCACTTACCTTTTGGGTTTCGGCATAGTAAATGCCATGCATTCTATATATTCTTGTTGAAAATCATTTATATGTAAGGTAGTGAAATATATTGCATATATGAAATGAATGTATGGGTGTATGGCAGAATGGCTGAGAAAGATTTAGGCTATAGGAAGGTGCAGTCTACGGGTAGAGGCTCTTACATAATTTCCTTGCCGAAAGAGTGGGTGCAGGATACTGATCTTGAAAAGGGAAGCGAGATCGACTTCATTGTGCAGGCTGATTCTTCGCTGGCGTTGGTTCCGAGGAGGCTGAAAGAAAAATTCGAAGAGGACGCTGAGACTAAGCTGAAGGAGTATTACATTAACGCGGAGCCAGAGGAGGAGGATTTGGACTCAACGTTGCGCATGATAAAGGCGTTGTATGTCATAAGCGCTGACATAATCCGTGTTCATTTTAAGGGTGTGAAGGACGCGGCGAAGTGTAAAAATGAGATAAGGCAGTTTGCAAGGGATACTCTTTTAGGCGCTGAAATTATTGATGAAAATTCGGATGAGATTACGCTGCAGATTTTGATTAAGCACTCGGATTTTCCTATTGAGAAGGCTGTTCGGAGAATGGCTATTGTGGCGCTTTCGGCTAACAGAGATGCTATTGAGGCGTTGAAAAATCGGAGTCAGTCGCTGTTTCAGAGCGTGACTAACGCGAATAATGATGTTAATCGGTTGGGGCATTATATTGTTCGTCAGTTGAAGTTCGGTATAGAGCGTAATTTGTTCAGGGAGCTTGGGTTCAGGACGCCGAAGGAGTTTCTGTTGTACAGGATTATTGTCAACGACATTAAGAATATCGGTGAAAACGCGTTGAACATAGTTAACAATTTGGCGACGCTGCAAAAACAAATCGATGATCAGCTGGTTTTCGTAAAGGAACCTATAGATGAAGAGATATACTCTCAGATGATGAGTTTCAACGGTGAAGCGCATCAACTGTTTGAGGAATCCACAAAGGCGATGTTCAAAAGGGCGTATAACGACGCTGAAAAAATAATAGCTAAACGCGGGTCCTTTGTAACGCTGGAGACCGACCTGATCAGGCTTATGTCAAGCAAGAAACTGGATCCCAACATCGCGGCGATTCTCAGGTTGATGATGGATAGTTCAAGGCGAATGCTGGATTACGGACAAGACATCGCTGAGCTAACGCTGAACCGAACAGTAGAAGAAATCTGCACCTCCTTCGAAGTCAAATAAACAAAAACCAAAGCAACAGCAAGAAGCAGCTTTCCAAAAAAATGCAAAACATTGAGTGCATCCCCTGAAAATATCAGTTCAAATTTCAGCATATTCGGGCGCGCTAGAAATTAAGAGCGTCAACCTTGTTGGCAAATGGTTCGGCAATCGGTGTCTGGACAAGATTAAATAGCGTGTTTGCGGCATTACCTTGTCGAAGGTGGAATTTTTGGAGAATAAGGCGGTTATAGTTATTGATATGCTCAATGATTTTGTCACGGGAAAACTGGAATCCAAAAGAGCGAAGCGTGTAATTCCGAATCTTAAGCGGCTGGTGGAAGCGGCTCGCGAGAATAACGTGCCAGTCATCTACAGCAATGATGCCCATTATCCACAGGACGTGGAGGTCACAAGAAAATGGGGGAAGCACGCAATAAAAGGCACCAAAGGCGCAGAAGTCATCCCAGAACTTAAGCCTTCCAAAGAGGATTATGTTGTGGAGAAAAGAACGTATAGCAGTTTTTATGAGACAGGTTTAGATTCGCTTTTGCGGAGCCTGTACAAGGGGGAAGGCGTGAAAACAGTGGTGCTTGGGGGTTTGCACACGAACATGTGTGTTAGGCACACGGCTGCTGACGCTTTCTTTAGAGGGTATAAGATAATTGTTGCTGCTGAAGGCTGCGAAGCTTTCACTCAGAAAGATCACGAAGAAGGACTCAAGTATCTGGAGTACGTCTACAACGCCAAGATAATGACTGTTGACGAGATAATCAAGGAGTTTAAGTGAAAATCGCGTGTTAAGTTTGGGGATGGAAATGGCATGTTGAAAGTCTTGGCAGTATATGATTCTAAAACTGGAAACACCGAGAAAATGGCGTTGCAGTGGCAAAGGGCGCTGAACAAGTAAGCGACGTTGAGGTGACCGTGCAAAAGGCTAAGCAAACCAGCCTTGACGATTTGCTCGCTGCAAACGACATCATCATGGGTTCGCCGACATATTTTGGGCAGATGTCAGCCAAACTCAAAGCCCTAATTGACGAATCGGTCGAGGTGTACAAGAAACTCGTCGAAAAAGTCGGCGCTGCATTCACCAGCTCAGGCGGAACAGCTTCAGGCGCAGAGACGACTTTGCTCTCAATCGTGCAAACCATGCTCATTCACGGAATGGTAATCTCAGGCAACGCTGCAGGCAACCATTACGGCGTCGCGGTTTCTGGCGCTCCGAAACCACATGACCTTGAAAACTGCGAAGAACTGGGCAGAAACGTGCCAAATGTAGCCAAGAAACTAAACCAGCGCTAACCTCATTCGCTGGAAAAAACGGTTAAGCTGAAAACAATTCAAGCAGTATTTTCGTAATTTTTTCTGCAGCCGCCTGCACCATCTGCGTCAAGCCTTCTCCGAACTCTGTATTCTCAGGCTCAACCAACAGCAAAGCTATCTTTGCTTCCGTCATTTTAGTGATATATTCGCAGAAAATGCGCAAAGGCAACACGTGAGTTGTAACTGCTGGAAAATTCGCAACTTGCTCGGGGAAAACAAGCCGTGTCTTACCGGGTTTTAGTCCAAGAACAGCGGCGTCAATAAGAAGCACGTGGCTCGGTTTAAGATCAACGATTTCCTGCATGAAGCTCTCAGGAACCGTTTCACACTCAATCAGGTGCACGTTTTTTGAGACC
The DNA here is from genome assembly GCA_964655035.1 of uncultured Candidatus Bathyarchaeia archaeon. Classification (GTDB taxonomy): domain Archaea; phylum Thermoproteota; class Bathyarchaeia; order Bathyarchaeales; family Bathycorpusculaceae; genus SG8-32-3. The sequence continues at coordinate 5,661 of CAZZLA010000076.1, forward strand.
TTTCCTGTGAGGTCTTGAACAATCTTTACGCCCACGAAGTCATCCGTGCGAATGGGATTTCCAATACCGGCTATAACAACACGCTTTGCGCCTGCAAACCACTTTTCCAGCGCCTCCTGAACTTTGTATGCATACTTAACCAAGTTGAAACGCCAACTAAAACTAGGAATAAGAAAAAGGAAAGAAAAGGTTTACCGCTGCAAGGTCTGCAACAGGTTTTTCTGGCTGTCATAAACCTTTACGGTTAGCGGCATCTGCCCTATTGCAACGTGTGTTGCGCATGCGAAGCACGGGTCGTAAGCCCTGAAAGCCATTTCCACTTTGTTAAGCACGCCTTGGTCAACCTTGCCTTCGTGAATCAAGCCTTTCGCCGCATCACGTATGGACATGCATATAGCGGGGTAATTGTTGGTTGTGGCCACGATAAGGTTCACGTTCTTGACAAGCGCGTCCTTGTCCAGCACGTAATGATGATACAACGTACCTCTTGCCGCTTCAACCACACCAACGCCTTCGCCGGGTTCGCCGGGCTTGTTGCGTATGTTTGTGCTTGTGATTTCTGGGTCTTTCGCCAACTCAACTGCACGTTCAGCAGCATACAACAGTTCAATCAAACGTGCCCAATGGAACGCTAAAGTACCATGCACTGGTCTCCCTAAGGTTTTGTACATAACTTCGTACTCTGTTTGAGCCAGCGGCGTAGCCATACCGTCAGAAGCGTTCAACCGTCCAAGCGGACCAACACGGTAGACTCCGTTGTCTGTGCCGTAGAATTCGCCTTTCCAGCCGACTTTCTTCAGGAACGGAAACTTCGAGTAAGTCCACGGTTCAACGTGTTCGCCGATGTGGGTTAAGTAGTCTGTCGCTTCAAACTTCAAGAATTCACTGCCATTGGGGTCGGTTACCCTGATATTGTCGAACTGCCAGGATATCTCCGAGCCGGG
>CAZZLA010000077.1:0-6498 GCA_964655035.1 uncultured Candidatus Bathyarchaeia archaeon
GCCAGAGAGCGATCTGGACCAGCACGCCGGGCAGGAGAACCCTTGATACGTACGCCGTCTTGCCCGCGGCCAGGTTGTAGTAGATGAACACGATCACCAGGGCGAAGCAGAGCATGGCCGGCGCATACCAGCGCAATATCTGTCCGGCATCGGCCAGGTCGGAGCCCAACAGGGCTGCGAAAAGGGAAGAGGGAGCAAAAACGAAGACGGTGGCGACCGCCGTCGATGCGCCCGGGATGCCCAGCGTTATGGAGCCTAGCATGTAGTTGTAGCCAAACAGTAGGGCTATGGATGCTACTCCTGCCACGATTATTGTGCTGGATAACTTGCCCATGAGGATGGCGAAGCGGTCTACGGGCATCGTTAATAGGGTTTCAAGGGTTTTTTCTTCTTTCTCCATGGCTACGCTGGTTGCGGCTATCTGCATGGCGTAGGTGAGCATGATCATTACGGTAAGGGGTAATGCGAGAGACTGTGAAATCAAGAGTCCTGACAGCGTGGAGGGGTCAACGCCCTGCTGTATTTGACCTTTAATTACGGTTGACTGTGTGGGGTAGACTACGTTAGGCGCTAGTGCTCTGTTAAATCCGTTAACGATGCTGTTGATGCCTGTTAAGCCGATGTTGCTGAAGATTCCGCCGCCTTGGAAAACGCCGTAGACGTTTATCAAAGTCGCAATTGTTAGGTTGCCGTTTGTGTGTTGGGTCATGTTTTGGCTGAATCCGGCTGGGATTTCCACGAACTGCGTGCTGTTGTATTCTGGTAGCAGGTTTTGAGATACGACTTGTTGCGGGGTTGTGTCGCTTATGACTGCCACGTTCATGGTTTGGTTAACGTAGCCGATGAAAGTTTGACTCCAGTTTCCGCCGTCATTGTTTACAACAACCAGCGTGGCTCTTTGAGCCTGCTCCTGAGCCGATTCCACGGCGTAACCAAGAACAAGACCGAGAACAGGGAATATCACTAACGGGAGCACAATTATGCCGACGAGAATTTTTGGGTCACGTATCAGCTCTTTTAACTCTTTGATGAGGATTGTTGCGAAGCCCCTAAGCATAGCCAATCACCTTCGCGAAGACTTCTTCCAAGTTTTCGCTCTTGTACCTCTGTTTAAGCTCGTTAGGTTTGCCTTCAACTACGATTTTGCCCTTGTTGAGCAAAGCCACGCGATCGCACAGGTACTCTACTTCCAGCATGTTGTGGCTGCTGAGCAGGATTGTGACTTCGTGTTCTTTCACGTAGGTTTTGATTATTTCCCTGACGTGGTATGCGTGGAGGACGTCCAAGCCGCTTGCCGGTTCATCCAGCACCGCTAGTTTTGGGCGCGTCATCAATGCTCTGGCAACCAGCAGGCGCCGTTTCATGCCTTTGCTGTAGGTCTTTGCTTTGTCTCTCAAGCGTTCGCCTAAGCCGCTGATTCTATCTGCTTCTTTGATGGTTTCGCGGAGTTCTTTCTGGTTTTTTGTTTTGAATTTCGCCATGAACTCCAGGTACTCGTTGCCTGAGAGGTTCGGGTAAGCGCCTGCTTCTTCTGGGAGATAGCTGATTATCTTCCGCACTTGGTTGGCTTGAGTGACTGGATTCAAGTCAAATACGCGTATGGAGCCTGAAGTCGGCAGAAGTAAAGTGCAGACTATTCGGAGCGTGGTGGTTTTTCCCGCGCCGTTTGGGCCGATAAGACCGAAGATTTCGCCCTGTTTCATCTGGAAGCTTAATTCGTCTAGTGCGCGGATATTTCCGAATTGTTTGACTAAGGATTTTGCGTCAACAGCGAGGCTCAATAGTGTGCACCTGCCTGTTGTGGTTTTATGACAGCTGAATATAAGACTTTAATGGTACAACGCCTTTCGTACTTTGTTTAGAGAAAACTCGTTTGCGTCTCAGTAACCTAGCTTGGTGGCGCACCGCCTTGGTAAGGAGCCAGTCGCAAAATCAAAGCCCGCCCGTGGCTCATGCGGACACCGCATAGGGGCTACAAACATTTCCCAAAATGCAACATCTACTTCTGGCTTTATGTGCGGATATATTTTGTAGTACAATTCATGCGCCTTTCCAGTTGAATGCCCTATGTGCGGTGGAGAATTCGGCCTTACCGAAAGTTTTTACAAGAAAAACGCAGATTAATACCTGATGGTTTGTATGCCCAGAAAAACTCCCGAGGTCAAAGTGTATCGTAGACAATTATTAAAACCCGAACTTTTGAAGCTTGCAGCTAAGAAGAAGCTGAAGAATATTCCGTCTAAATGGTCAAAAAGTAGCGCGCGCGCTAAAAACATAGGTTACAGTTCTTGGATTTCGCATTTGAGCTTCTTGATGATTTCATCCGCGTTTAACGGTTCCACTTTCAAAGTGTAAAGTTTGTTTGGTGTGCGAAGCTTCAGCTTCACAGTTTCTTTTAGCCTTTTAACTGAGCAGTACTTGGCGTTGGCGCTCATCGTCACGAACTTTTCCACATCAAAGATTTCAGACGGCATATAAAGTCCTCACGTTAAGTGCCTTCTTGGATACAAAGCGAGTTTTTATCTGTTTTGGTTCACCCAGCGAATTTAGAACAGCTTAAATCTAAAACCCTTAAACTGTGGTTGAGGCGGAAAACGTGAGTGCAGATAACGTGTTGGTTGCCAAAACTGCAAGCAGGGAGAAAGGAGAAATCGTGTATCGAGTTGAAAGCGCCATCGACCTGTCGAATGAAGAGTTTGAATATTATCTTAGCGGAATAATCAACGGCATATGTAAGTAGAAAAAAGATATTTGTGAAGAAAACGTCAGAAGCTTCAAAGGCCCTATCAAAGGAAAAGAAAAAAAGGGCTGCCCAGTTAAACAAAAAATTAAAGTAGTAAGATACACATTATGATTATGACTCCAAATCTGTACCGATAATTAAGCAGCCATATCTATTCAAAGCCTAAGACCGTTTGGACAAAGTGGACTGAACAATGGCAAATTTGGAGCTAAATGAGGCTTAAAAAATGAGGCAAGTGGTAACTCTGTCCATTATTCTAATCGTGGTACTGGTAACTAGTTCGTTCCTTGTCTCCTACTCCGCAATAAGCAACACCGCAAAAACGCAGCCAATCTACTTAGGTGTCAGTTTCTGCGGAAACACCTCAACAGAAGCCAAACTGCTAATCGACAAAGTCAAAAACTACACCAACCTCTTCGTCCTGCAATCAGGTCCAGTGAGCAAAAACGAAACCGCCATCAACGAAATCTGCGACTACGCAACCACCGCAGGACTAGACATCATAGTCTACTTCGGATGGTTCGACCCCGACTACCCATGGCAAATACCATGGCTAGACACAGCAAAACAACGATGGCACGACCAATTCCTAGGCGTATACTACTACGACGAACCAGGCGGAATACAACTTGACTACAACTGGGAACGCCTCTTCAACCGCATAAGAGAATGGAACGTAACCCTATACCAAACTTACGCCCCAGCAATAGAAGGAAACAACAGCTCCATGAGCCAATATTACGACCTATCAGCGAAAATGTTCACCGATGCCATCAAAGAAGACTCCGGAATCCAAGCGTTAAAAAACCGTGCAATTCCAGTTTACACCTCTGACTACGCGCTCTATTGGTTTGATTACTTAGGCGGTTATGATGTTGTCTTTGCGCAGTTTGGCCGCAACGCCAGCGTGGTTCAAGACGTAGCTTTTGCAAGAGGCGCTTCCCGAATGCAGAACAAACCGTGGGGCGCCATAATCACTTGGACTTTTGACGTGCCGCCTTACATCGTAGACGGCGAAGAAATGTATGATCAGATGCTTGCGGCGTATATGGCTGGCGCAGAGTACGTCGTTATTTTCAACTACCCGCAAATAGATGGCAACGCCTATGGAATCTTGATGGATGAACATTTTGAGGCAATTGAGAAATTCTGGAACGACATAACAGTAGAGTCGGAGGTGTACAATAGCCTGAGCGCCATTCGTGACTCCAGCAAGGCGGAAGCTGCTTTGGTTTTGCCAAGAAATTACGGGTGGGGAATGAGACGTCCTGACGATAGGTTGTGGTATTGGGGGTCAGATGAAAAATCGGCTCAAGTATGGGAGATTTCGCGCAAGCTTCTTTCGCAGTACGGTTTAGGCTTGGACATAGTCTATGATGCTCCAGCGTTTCCAGTAGCTGACCAGTATCCTCAAGTTTACTATTGGAATCAGTCAACCTAAATTTTGTTTAAAAAGAAAAAAATAAGATGTTTTGACTTACTTTTTAGCTTTTGGTTTGATGCCTAACTTCACGGAAATTTCAACGTTATACTCTTCTTCCGTTTTTCCCACAGCGAAATTCCAGTCTTTAACGTCTACTTCCATATCTTTGAAATGGGAGATCACGGCATCCTTATATTCTTGAACAGTTTGACCGATTTTCTGCAGTCTGTCAGTCATGTTAACTTCTTCAGACATTCCGGGTACACCCCCTAGGACATGAACACATATGTTAATAAACATACTAACCCTTAACTGTTTTTAAGAATATGTGACTGTACAACTACAACAGCAACCAACTTGCCCCGTTAATGCAGAATGAGGAACACTAAAAGTGCTTCCCTGCGCAAATCTGGCTTAAAAACGAGACTAACTGCTCTGTTTTCTGGTGTAATCAGTTAAATACAAGGCTAGAAGTCTGATTTTTATTAGGTGACAATATTGCACGCAGGGATTGGAGATGAGTTCCAACATATCACCAAGCATTCTCGGGAGAGATTTCCCGGCGGTTATTTGGACTGGGCAAACAAGCCAGAGACATACAAGAAATGTCCATCAGCCAAGGTAATCAAGCTCTCCCAAGAATTTCCCGCGCAAACGCTTCCCATCGTTGAAGCGTTAAGAAGGCGCAGAAGCACCCGTTCTTTTTCGCCTAAACCGTTGTCTCTGGATGCCCTGTCTTTCCTTTTATGGTCTTGTACGGGTGTTCAGAGAAAGGAACGCGGTTACGAATTCCGCACGGCACCGTCAGCTGGAGCACTGTACCCGATTGAAACGTACGTTGTTGTCAACAACGTTGAAGGCTTGGAGAGAGGCGTGTATCACTATAACATAGAAGCACATGCACTGGAAGAATTAAACACGGGCGATTTCGCAGAGGAAACGGCTCATGCGGCTTTGGAACAGAAAGCTTGTGCTGAAGCGTCTGTTGTGCTTGTGTGGACAGCGGTTTTTGAACGGTCCAAATGGAAGTACGCGCAAAGAGCTTACCGATACGTGTATTTAGACGCTGGACACATAGCGCAGAACCTTGCTTTGGCTGCAACAGGCTCAGGCTTGGCGTCATGCCAAATCGGGGCTTTCTTTGACGACGAAGTTAACCAAATCATAGGAGTGGACGGTGAAGACGAAAGCGCGATATACCTCAGTGTAGTCGGTTATCCGCGAAAACGATTTGGTTGAAAAAAGGGTGGGTTACATAAATTTTCGGTGCTTTGCATAGTGTTATCCCGCTTTTTTAATCATGCATAACTAGCTGCTGGAACTGTTATGCTTGGAAAATCTTATGCCCCTCTATGCATAGATTAAACCAGGGCGTAAACTAGCGCTGCCCCAACCGCTCGAAAAAGACTGCAGTCCCCTTTTTATAGAAACTCGAATTCGACAGGATCCATCTAGCGCGACTACTATTTAATTGGGTTAAACAAGTTTTTTATGCGCTTGTTGCATTATACAGTATAGGGGTTGGAGTGTTTGAGCGAGGAAAACATAGTTCAAGTTGGGCATATAACGCATTTCTTCTCCAAAATCGGCGTCGCAGTAGTCGAGTTAACAGCACCATTAGCCGTGGGCGACCGCATTCTCGTCAAGGGACCCTCAACAGATTTTGAACAGGTTGTGGATTCAATGCAGATCGAACACGAGACCATTCCAAAAGCGGAAGCAGGGCAAGCCATAGGCTTGAAACTAGCGGAGCAGGCAAGAGAAAGAGACGTAGTTTACAAGAAACTCTAAGCGCTTCACCTTTTTTCTTTACTTTTCGAGAAAGTCGCGTTAGCTGGCTTCGGCTGAAGCTTCCACTATCCTCTTTATCTCAGCGTTCAAGGCGTCGGGCAAGCCCAGTATGCTCACATCCATGAAACCGCGAATTATCAGGGAAACCGCTTGGTCCCGCGACAACCTCCTCGTCATCAAATACGTAATCTCCCTCTCAGAAATTTTGCCCACAGCTGCCTCATGCGTGATTTCAACACCCTTCTTTCGAGCAATCAATTCAGGTACGGACTGCAAGAACGCCTCTTCGTTAATGAGTAACCCTCGGCACTCCAAGTGACCCCGGCAGTCAGCGCTACCCCCTTCAATTAAGCCTCTGATAATCATCTTAGAGCCTTCACGGGCTATGGCGCGGCTAACCATCTCCGCTTTGCTCCCCTTCCCTGTGAGAACCGCTTTGGACCCGATGTCCAGAAGAGAATTAGTCTTGCCATACAAAATGTTGTTAAAGCTCACTGTTGAATCTGCGCCGTTGCAGAAAGCCGCGGGGTACATTTGCACG
>CAZZLA010000078.1:0-3840 GCA_964655035.1 uncultured Candidatus Bathyarchaeia archaeon
ATACCATTGGACTGGCCATCGCAACTGTAACGTGTCCTTATCGCCGCAGGAGGCGCAAAAGTGTGGCAACATCTGTCCAGTGTGTCATAGAAAGCTCACCAAGGGTGTTGACCAGCGCGTGGAAGAGCTTGCTGACCGCCCCGTGAACTTTAAGCCTGATAACACGCCGGGGTTCATGCGGTTGTTGCCGCTTTCGGAGATAATTGCAACAGTTTTGGGTGCTGGCTCCCCTTCAACTCAAGCCGTGTGGAAAATATACAATTTGCTTGTTGCCAGGTTCGGTGATGAGTACACTGTGCTTATCAACGCATCTAGGGCGGCGCTGGCTGAAGTTGTGGATGCGCCGATTGCTGATGCTGTCGTCAGGGTTAGGGAGGGTTCAGTTCGGGTGGTTCCTGGGTTCGACGGCGTGTATGGGAAGCTTGATTTGGATGTGGGTGGTTCCGCTCAGGAGCCTAGTCGGGGAAGTGTTCGACAATTGAAACTTGCTGATTTCGGGTGATTATGGAGTTTCATGGTGTTTTATGTGTTTTTGTGTTTAACGGTTTAACAGAAGTGCTTAAATCGTAATATACTCGACACTCTGCTATGAACAGTATGAACACGCCACCCAGAGAAGACAAAATCTTCAAGATCATAGACAGCGTCCTGAAACAAGTCTTCGGAGAAGAAGCAACGCGTTTCATATACAAATACTTAGAACAGCGTTACGCTTTGCGCCAAAGCGACTTTTCAGAAAGAATCGATGTTTTCGCCAAGGGACTTGAAGAGTGCTTAAGCTCAGGTTCCTTCGTGGTTGAAAATAAGATTTTAGAAGATCTCTCCTCCGTATACGGCTCCTTCAACACGGTTAGATATGAACGAAAACCTGAAAGGTACGATTTCGCCAACCAAATGAAAGTCGCCATGCGAAGAGCCTAAACACATATTCTTTCCCAAACACATCCAAAATATTAACGCGTGTTTTTGTGGCTCTGAATTAAAACAAAACGTTTTATTCCCTTTATCCATTATTCATACCCTAATCTGCTACAGAAGGTAGACCACACTTGGAAGACGTTCTAGCTAACATAAATGAAGCAGCCGTACGCCAATTCGGAGCCGAATACGCCGAAACCCGCGCGCAAAAACTTAGCAAAACGATGCTTACCCTGAAAGAAGGCCGCGTTGAAGCCGCCAAACAAGGAATCGAAAACGGGGTGGCACTGCGCGTGCTTGTTAACGGCGCTTGGGGTTTCGCTTCAGTCGGCTCTCTAAAAGCTGAGATTTTGAAGGCCGCCGTTTCCGATGCTTGCAAGATGGCGAAAACCGCGAGTTCGCGGCTGAAAACGCCGATAAAGCTTGCGGAAACCAAAACGGTGAAAGACCGCGTTCAGATCAAACCTAAGAAAAACCCTTCCGCAATCTCAATGGAGGATAAGATAAGCACCGCCTTGTCGTTGAATAAAGCCACGTTAAGGTACGATAAGCGGGTTAGAAGTTGCACGATAGACTATTTGGATCTGACTGGAAGTAGCTACTTCGTGAACACTGAAGGCACACGTATAGAACAGGACAAACTGTATGTTTGGTCAAGAATAACCGCCACGGCTGCGAGTCAGGGTGTTTTCACTTTCAGCAGGGAAGAAATAGGTTCCACAGCAGGCTACGAAGTGTTTGATGCGGAACCTCCTGAAGTGATAGGTGAAAAAGTGGCGAAGCGCGCGGTTAAGCAGCTAGACGCTAAACCGCCGAAGGGCGGTAAATCGCCTGTTGTGTTGGGACCAAACGTGGTCGGCGTTTTTGTTCATGAGGCTTTTGGGCACCTCGCTGAAGCGGACTTGGCGTTATCTGGAGGGGTGCTAATGAACAACCTTGGAAAGAAAATAGGTTCAGACGTGGTTACCTTTTATGATGACGGCACAATAAACGGTGCTTTCGGCTCGTTCAAATACGACGATGAGGGCGTTCCCACTCAGAAAACTCTTCTCATAAAGGACGGCGTTGTCACCGGTCTAATGCATAACCGTGAAACCGCACAAAAATTCGGTGCTGAACCTACGGGCAACGCAAGGGCTGAGGACTTTCGCGTGGAACCTATAATTCGCATGCGCAACACATTCATGGCTCCAAGAGACCATTCCCTCGAAGAGCTTGTGGAAGGCATACGCTCAGGTTATTACTTCAAAAACTTCCGAGGTGGACAAGCCAATCTGGACGGCACCTTCCAAGTCGGCATTCAAGAAGCCTATGAAATAGTGAACGGTGAAATAGGCGATCCCGTTCGCAGTGCTTCCATAAGCGGCAGCACTCTTGAAACACTGTTAAAGGTTGACGCGGTTGGGAAGGACTTCGAGTTGTCCTCAGGACGTTGTGGAAAGGGTCAAACCGCCTTTATAGGCGATGGTGGACCACACATCAGGGTCAAAGAGGTGATTGTAGGTGGCAGTGCTTGAAAAAGACCAAATGTTGCGTCTGACAGAAAACGCCGTGAGCATAGCCTTAAAAAAAGGCGCTGCTGAAGCCGAAGCCTACGTGTATGAAGGCCAATCCACGAACGTGGGCATAGAACAAGGGCAGATTGCAAAAAGCAACAGGATAATCGACCGAGGCTTAGGCGTTAGAGTCGCGGTTAACAAAGCAATAGGTTTTGCGTACACCAACATCATAGAGGAACAAGATGCCGTTGAAGACACGATTCTGAGGGCTTTAGGCGCCGCACGGGCAAGCAAGCCTGATCAGGACTGGAACGGATTTCCCGAAAAGAAGCCGTATGTTAACGCCGAAAAAAACTATGACCGCAAAATCTTTAAACTTCATTCTGAAAGTCTGGTGGAGCTCGCTTCAAGCATGTTGGACGCTGCTGTGAGCGTGAATAAGCGGGTCTTTCCAATTGAAGGCGGTGTTGGAGCCGCGTATTTGTCAAGTGCCGTGGCTAATTCGAACGGAGTTGCAGCCTTCGACAGGGGAACCATAATGGAGTGCAGCTTGGCGGCGGTCGCTAAAGAAAAAAATAAGGTGACACCTGTCTGCTTCGAATTTAACGCGGAAAGAGCGTATGACGTTGACCCTGAGTGGGTTGGAAAAGAAGCAGCTCGGCTGGCCGTTTCAGCCTTGAAAACTAAGCCAATTAAAACGGAAACCACCAAACTGATCTTAACTCCGTTTGCACTGCAAGGATTGCTTTATTTCACGTTGATTAACGCTGTAAAAGCCGATAACGTTCAGAGAAACCAGTCGCCCTTCAAAGGCATGATCGGCGAAAAGATCGCGTCAGAACACGTCACCATCTACGATGACGGCTTGTTTCCAGGCGGTCTCCGCACTTGGGCGTTTGACGGCGAAGGGGTTCCTCAACAGAAAACCGCGCTCATAGAGAAAGGCGTTCTGCGTGGATTCTTATACGACCATTACGCCGCGAAAAAAGAGGGCTTAGAGAGCACAGGAAACGCGTCGAGAGCCGGGTACTTGTCCACGCCCAGTATAGACGCCACAAACTTCCATATAACGCCCGGAAACAAGAAGCCAGACGAGCTTATCAACGAAGTGGACGATGGCTTGCTAATCTACTATTTGCAGGGTGCCCATAGCAGCAACCCCGCAAGCGGCGAGTTCTCCGTTGTCGCTACACCCGCTTGGAAAATCAAAAAAGGCGAAATAGCACACGCAACACGCGGCGTGATGTTGGCGGGCAACATCTTTGAAGCGTTCAAAAACGTAAGCATCGTAGCTAATAACGAAAGGAAAATGGGGCAACTAATCGCACCGTGGATTCTAGTCGAAAACGTTAGAGTAATAGGAAAATGAATAAGACCAATCTACAACCAAGCACAAGCCCTAGAGCCTGTTTAACACAAAGGC
>CAZZLA010000078.1:3850-6343 GCA_964655035.1 uncultured Candidatus Bathyarchaeia archaeon
ACAAGAAAGTAAGGAGTCTTTGCTGAGCAATACAGCGAGGAGGCATATTTGGAGCACATTAGGATCCAAATAGCAGTTCTATGCAGAAACTATAGAGGGAAGTCTATCCCGCACAAGCTCTCTTGCGGAATTCTATGCAGTTTAGTATATATAAAGGGGCTATAGTCTTTCCCGAGCGCTAGAGAGCTAACTTAACGGTGGTTTTGAGACAAAAGGTATATTTGACAGATATCCATCTGAGACTAAGCACTAAGGATGAATGTCTTGAAATGCCTATATTAGATCCTATCAAAAAATCCATCGCACAGAAACACCGGTTACACATGAAGATTTGCAGGGATTGTGGAGCTAGAAACGCTGCTACTGCGTTGAAATGCAGAAAGTGCAAAAGCAAGAATCTCAGATGGAAGAAAAGAGAGATAGTAAAGTAAAATCTCTCATTTCAAAGAGTCTTGTTCAAAGTTTCCATGTTGAAAGCCGTGTTTGCACACCCATTCTTTATCAACGGTATAGCTTGACCAGCCACATCCATACTGCCCAAAGTATCTACAGCCATTTTTATCTCTTCACCACAAGCAACTCCAACGACTCCCTCGTATCCGTTCGCTTTCAGGATTTTCGAAATACACGAACCTCCTGGAACCACATAAACGTCGTAGCCTTTCTTCTTGGCTAAACGATCTGCTTTGTTAATTAAACAGTCCTGAGAACAATGCGCACACGTGTAGGAAGGAATGTTTGCGTCGAAGATTGCTTTACATCGGCTATCCATATATTTCCTGGAACAATGAGAAAGGAAAAGCGCTTTCTTTTTCGCTTGCAAGAATTTCTTTCTTTCCAAAAGGTTCACAGCTTGCAAATCGATGAAGTCCTGAAGCAGAACAACGGCATCTGAGAGATTCAGTCCCGTGGCTTCTTGGATTCTAAATTTTGTAATAATGTCTTGTAAAGTGTTGAGGACTGTTTTGTGCATGCCCTTATGGTAGCTGACCCGAGCAACCTCTGTGAAGAAGAAACGGGGAACTTTTGAAAGATCAAACGTAAACTTGTAGGGCATAACAAGATTAGCGACGCACATACTTAAAAAAATACCTATAAGTAAATTGAAATTTTAAACCTGAATCAAGACTAAACTCTTTCTTCGCTCCCGCCTAAAAGCTCCCTCAGAGACCTCAGCTCTTCCCGCAGCTCTTTCACGTCAACCTCAAGCGCGTTCGCCCGTGCTTCAGCAACCTTCTTAAGCTTTTCAATATCCACCAACAAACTCGCTCGCTCCGTTTCCAATCTATTTATCTTTTCCCGCAACACCCTCAAGGTTTGCTTTAAACCTTCACGTATCTCCTTAATTCTTTCAACCAAAACCTTAACGTTCTTCGACTCCGCAGACTTCGCTTGCGAGCCCACTCTGGACCTAAACTTGGACTTGCAATTTGGACACTTGAAAATCCCAACTCTAAATTCAGGCACGTATCCTGTCGCGCTGTGCTTAGCAGGAGACACAGTCCAGCATTTAGCCGCAATGGCTACTTCTGTCCCGCAATTCGGGCAGTCAGCCAATGGGTAAACACCGCATATACAGGTTCATACGGGATCACCTGGCATATTATCTCGCAATGAAGCTATAACATTTTTCAATACACGCCTAAATCAAACGCAAAAAAGTTAAAAGAAAAAGACAGGTTTTTATCAAATGCTTATCTGGAACAACAGCCTTTCAACGAGCTCTTTGTAACGGTTCCGAATAGTAACTTCAGTCACCTGCGCAATCTCCGCAATCTCCCTCTGCGTTTTCCTTTCACCCGTCAAAACAGACGCCACATAACTCGCAGCCGCAGCAATACCAGTTGGACCACGACCCGAAGTAAGCTTAAGCTCCTTCGCCGCTGCCAGAATCTTATGCGCAATTTCCTCAACTTTCCCCTGCATAGTCAGCTGATTGGAAAACTTTGTTATGTATTGACCAGGTCTAAGCGGCGGAATAGAATAATTAAGCTCCTTAATAAGGAAACGGTAGCTGCGTCCAACCTCTTTTTTGTTCACGGTTGACGCTTGAGCTATCTCATCTAGCGTTCTTGGCAGCGCACACTGCCTGCACGCCAGGTAAATCGCTGCTGACGTCACACCTTGAATTGATCGTCCACGAATTAACCGTTCCTTCACCGCTTTCCTGTAGATGACTGAAGCTGTTTCCAAGATGTTTTTTGGAAGATTCAGATTGTTGGAGATTTTTGTGATTTCAGATAACGCGAACGCTAAGTTGCGTTCTGTTGCATCCGAAACTCTTATGCGCCGCTGCCATTTTCTCAGCCTGTACACTTGCGCTTTCTGTCCAGGTGAAAGGCTCTTGCCATACACGTCGCGGTCATGCCAATCAATCGTTGTTGATAAGCCTTTATCATGGATAGTGTACGTCAAGGGAGCACCAACTCGTGTCCGCTTTGACCTTTGCTCATCATCAAAAGCTCGCCATTCTGGTCCCCTGTCGGCGATTTT
>CAZZLA010000079.1:0-6267 GCA_964655035.1 uncultured Candidatus Bathyarchaeia archaeon
GTTCAAGGATGAGGAACCGGCGGTTTTTGTTTCCAGACAAAATTTCAAGGTGTCAGGAAGGAAATGCAGCCGTACTGGGTTGATTGCTGCTTTGCGCCTTTATTCTTACGGTGAAAACACGGTTTTTCCGCACGAGGTTACGTATAATGAGCCGAAAGCTGACCGTTTGAACATGTTGCGTGCGGTTCAGAAAGACTTGGAGCCTGTTTTTCTTATTTATTCAGATCCTGAGAACGTCACGGTTGACTTTTTTACTCAAGTCACCGCGGCAAAGCCTGAGATTGAGGTTGCAGATTCTTTTGGTGTGAAGCATGCTGTTTGGAGAGTAACTGATCCGCAAAAGCTGGAACTTGTGCGGAAAGCTATGAGGGACAAGAAACTTGTAATCACCGATGGACACCACCGATATGAAAGCGCTGTGGCTTACAGAGATGAAATGCGCAAAAAGGGAAAGTGGACAGCGGATTCAGCGTTCAATTTTCACATGTGCTACATGGTTCCTGTTCAAGACGAAGGACTTGTTGTTTTGCCCACTCATCGACTGCTAAAAGAATCCAAACTGACCAACGACACTTTGAAGGCGCTTAAACTTTTATTCACGATTTCAGAAATAACCCCAACAGTTGAAGCTTTGGAAAGCTTTTTAGAAAACCACAGAACAGAGCACGCTTTCTGCATATATAACGGTTCAAAGGCCTACAGTTTGCTCTTACAGGATTACAAAACCGCGTATGCGCTTGTTAACGCCAGTTGCCCAAAAGAAGCGTGCTTTCTAGATGTTGTGCTTTTGCGGGATGTCGTTTTCAAGCACGTAATGAAAGTTGGCAACCTGAAAATGGATGAGCATATACTTCATGCGGAATCAACGAGAAGCGCCTTGGAAAAAGTTGACGCTGGTCAAGCTAAACTGGCTTTCTTAGTTAATCCGATAAATCCTGAAACGGTTTGGCAAATAGCGCAAGAAAATTGGAGATTGCCGGAAAAATCCACTGATTTCTATCCGAAACCGGTTTCTGGTTTGATGATGATGGATATTTCACCAAAAGAAAAACTCTAACGCATAAGATTTTATCGGTTGTTAAGTCAACTTTGGTCTAGCTGTGGCTGGTTGGAACCTTCTTTCAGTAGCCACAAGCCAGCAAATCTTAACGTAGCATTCTAAATTTTGGGTTGGTGCTTGTTACTTTACGAACTTGGTTTTGCGCCTCTTGAATTTTTTCTTACACGCCACACTGCAAAAATGGTAGGTTTCGCCTTGATAGGTGATTTTGTATTTGGCCGTGTTTTCATCTAGGACCATGCCGCAAACTGGGTCTCTGTACATTTTCTTTTGTCTTAACCTCGTGGAAGATTGGGTTTTTCCACCTATTATGGTTAGTGGTCGCTCAAGCCGAAAACGTCTTTTCTCTGTTGCTTGGGAAAGGCTATAGCCCCTCTATTTATAGATTAAAACTTGTAGTGAATTGCTGATTGGTTCGATGTTGCGTTGAGGCGGAAGGAAACGTGTTGTTGAAGTGGCGGTTTACTGTTGATTGTATTCTTCGACTTCGTTATTCATTATAGTTAGCTCTACGCCAGCTTGCTTAAACAGTTCTATGGTGTCCGCATCAGCATGATATCGTTTTTCACAAACTACCCGTTTTATGCCGGCGTTTATTATCATCATGGCGCAGGTTCTGCACGGCGTCATCTTGCAGAAAAGCGTTGCTCCTTCGAGGGGAATGCCGAATCGGGCAGCTTGGATAATCGCGTTTTGCTCGGCGTGAAGCGTGCGCACACAGTGCTGGGAGATATTGCCGTTGTAGTCAATTACTTTGCGCATGTCGTGACCTGCCTCGTCGCAATGAGGCAAACCCGCTGGTGCCCCAACGTAACCAGTGGTCATGATTCGCTTGTCTTTAACGATAACGCATCCGCATTTTCCCCGGTCGCAGGTAGCGCGCCTAGCAACAGCTTCACAGAGGTCCAAGAAGTACCTGTCCCAGTCAGGTCTTGATTCGTCAGTCAATGATTCTCCTGTCCTATCAGCCTAAACATAGTTTACAAAACAAATTAATAAACCTAAACAAACGCTAGGGCGTCTCCTTCACTTACGGAAAACGTGGATTTCCCTGCCGACTTTATGCCTCTCTGCAACGTCAACAAACGAAGCCATCGCCATCAGCGTCGCGGGCACCACGGCAGCGTCAGCGAAAAGTTCTTTTTTGAAAGGAAAAATTCTTTCAAAGCCTGTCTCCACCGCTTTCTCCTCAACGCTCATGGTAACAGGTGTACCTGAACGCGTCTTAATGAAAGGCGACACCAACACCAAACGGCCATCCTTCTTCAGCACCTTGTACGCTTCCTCTAACAAACCACTATACAGAGGTCCCAACTTTTCAACAATTCTCATGGCGTATGACGTGGTAGGGACTTGGCGCATTGCAGGACCTAAATCCGGTTCCGTTGCTATGCAGTCAACCTGTTCCAACCCTATCTTACGAGATAGCCTGTACACATCTCCTTGAAGAACTCTGAACTCCGCGTTTTCCAGTGAATACTCGCTCTTGAGCCAATCCATGTTTCGTTTAGCTGCCTCAACACACCACCAGTTAATGTCAACGCCGACCACCTTCGCCTTTGCTAACAGCGCCTCTTGGAGAATTGTGCCAACTCCGCAAAATGGATCCAACAACACTTTTCCTTCTGTGCAAGCCGCTAGGTTTATCATTATTCTCGCAAGTCTTGGAGGAATGGCGAAAATCTTACGCTGGACAGGCTTGCCAACATCACGTTTCTGGAAATCAAATGGGTTATGAACCTCTGCAGTGGTGACAACAAACGTCTGTTTTTTGCCCACGCAGAACAGTATCTCCGCTTTGTTTTCAACTAATTCTTTCTTCAGGACCTCAACGTGGCTCAGCTGAGGAAGTTTCCTTTTTTTAGGGAACCCCATAAACTTTGATTTCATGCCACGCTCCGCCAATTCACGTTTTACAGTGCTTCCCACAAATCGTTGGATGCTTCTGGAAACTGGGCGCAACGACTTCTCTGCGCAGTACACGCTCACTCCAAACACAGTTTTCCCAGACGCTCCCTCAACCATGCCGTCTATTAGTCCGCTGGAGGCAACATCCTTGCTGATTTGCGTTTTTGCCTCTTTACTTTTTTCAAAGAACGCTTCTTTCACGTTCTCCGTTGAAAGCGTTGCAGTTACATCACCGATTTTTATGAACCCTCCCAAATCCGCAATAGTCCAAAAGCCCTTGTCTTCGCCGATTCTGACCACAAAAAACTCTTTCGATAATGAATTTATTTCAAGCTTGGCTTTTCTTGCTTCTAGAAATGAGGCAAGTTCCGCTAGGGATAATCTCCAATTCTTTCCTGCGATAAACAAATGAGCAGACATTTTCACATGTGTTAAAGCAATTACTAAATATATAAACGCGCGACCGCTCTTTACTCAAATCTCGCTTCTCACTCAACCGAAAACTTTGGAAAAATGTTCACAAAGCACAAGGATTTAGTTACAAATCGTTTAAATACCGCTTAGGCTGTATGCTAAAAAAGGGATACCGCATGCATGCAAGAAATTATCGGCCTGTAAAAGGTCAGGCTTACACACGAAAAAAGTTCGCAAAGGGTTTTCCACCCCCAAAAATCAACAAGTTCACCATGGGGGACACAAAGGGAACCTTTGAGGTCGAAGCGAAGCTTATAGCTTTAAAAAGAGCTCAGATTCGCCATATCGCCTTGGAAGCAGCACGTGTGGCGACGAACCGCATACTCATGGACAAGCTGGTCAGTGATTACCTTCTACAGATTCATCCATACCCTCACATTATTCTAAGAGAGAACAAGATGATTTTTGGAGCTCACGCAGACAGGCTTCAACAAGGGATGCGCAGGTCCTTTGGAAAAGCCATTGGCACAGCAGCCCGCGTAAAAGCCGGCCAGACACTAATAACGGTTAAAGTTAAAGCCAACGGCGTAGAGACAGCTAAAGAAGCTCTGAAAAGAGGAAGCACAAAACTCCCTATCCCATGCAAAATAAAAGTTGAAAAAATTCAATCTCCAGATTTAGCTGATAAAGTGGAGATGGAGACGGCTTGAGCGGACGAGAAAAAGACTTAGTTATATGGTTTGGTGATTTGAGAAAAACCGATATTCCTTTGGTAGGCGGCAAGAACGCTAATCTCGGGGAAATGATAAGCGCTGGATTACCCGTTCCTCCAGGATTTGCAGTAACAGCATTCAGCTACGAAAAATTCATAAAAGACACGCACATAGCTGAAAAAATATACGGGATAATCGACGACACAGTCACCGACAAAAATGATCCAAAACAATATGATACAGCTTCAAAGAAAATACGAAAACTGATCCAGAAGTCTGCTATGCCTGAAGAAATCGAAAACGCGGTGAAAGCTGCCTACAAAGAACTAAATAAGAAGCTCAATTTGAAGGAGGTTTTTGTTGCAGTGAGGTCTAGCGCTACAGCTGAGGATCTGCCTGGCGCCTCTTTCGCAGGTCAACAAGAAACTTACTTGAACGTAAAAGGTGCAGAGGAGCTTATTGACAGAGTTATAAAGTGCTGGTCTAGCCTTTTCACTCCGCGTGCAATTTTTTATCGGAACGAACAAGGCTTTGCACATGACAAAGTTTTCATAAGCGTTGGGGTTCAAAAGATGGTCAACTCTAGAGCTGCAGGAGTCATGTTCACATTAAACCCTGTAACTGGGGACCCGGACGAAATTGTGATTGAAGGCAACTATGGCTTAGGCGAAACTGTTGTTTCAGGCGCGGTCAACCCTGATGACTATGTTGTCGACAAGAAAACGTTGCAAATTAAGGAAAGGCGAATTGCAAGAAAAACGGTTAAATACATTCGCGACCCGAAAACTGGCGAAACAGTGCACTTGGGTGTCCCCGAAAATGAACAAAAACAACCTTGCGTAAAAGAAGAAGAAATCTTGAAGCTTGCGGAGCTAGCAAAAAGAATTGAACAGCACTACGGAAACGCTCAAGATATTGAATGGGCAATTGACGAAGATTTATCTTTTCCTAAGGACGTATTCATTGTCCAATCTCGTCCAGAAACAGTTTGGAGTGGCAAACCGATGGAAAAAGTAACACAAATTGAAGAGAAAAAGCGCACGCGAGAGAGAGAAGAACTTAAGGTTGTTGTGAAAGGGCAAGCAGCGGGCAAGAGAGGATACGGCTTTGGTGTGGCACAAGTCGTTTCTACACCTGACGAAGCGTCCGAGAATATGCATAAGGGAGACGTTCTCGTTACAGAAATGACTAACCCCGATTTTGTTCCATTCATGAAAATTGCGAGCGCAATAGTAACCGACAAGGGAGGGGTCACATCTCACGCAGCTATCGTGAGTCGGGAGCTTAGCATACCCTGTGTTGTAGGAACCGAAACTGCAACCCAAGTCATGAAGACGGGTACAGAATACACTGTCGACTCGAGAAACGGAGTAATCTATGAAGGCGTTATGCGCGAAGCTGTAGAGACAGCTGTGACGCCGGGAGCAACAGGAGCCATCGTGGTCTCTGGCGATTCAGTTCCTGTAACAGCGACGAAGATACTTATGAATCTTGGTGTTCCGGAAAAAATCGAAGATTACAAGAACCTGCCTTTTGAAGGCATTGGGTTAATGCGGACCGAATTCATTCTGGCTGCTGCGATAGGCGAACATCCACTGCATTTTATTGAAACTGGTGAAAGCCAAAAGTTCGTGGACAAATTGGCAGAAGGCATAGCAACAGTGGCAAGAGCTATTCAACCTCGTCCTGTTGTGGTGCGCTTTAGTGATTTCAAAACCAATGAGTACCGAGACCTGAAGGGCGGCGAAAAATATGAAATTGTTGAAGAAAATCCGATGCTAGGGTGGAGAGGTTGCAGTCGCTACATAAGCAAGTGGTACAAGGAAGCTTTCAGGCTTGAATGTCAGGCCATTGTTAAATGCCGGAGGGAATGGGGTCTCAAAAACGTTTGGGTAATGCTTCCTATGGTGCGTACCCTTTGGGAAGCTGAGAAGGTTCTCGCGATTATGAAGGAAGAGAGCTTGGAGAGGTCTCGTGACTTTAAGGTGTGGTTCATGGCGGAAACTCCTTCTATAGCTATTATGGCAGACGAGTTTTGCAAGATGGTTGACGGCTTTTCTATAGGCTCAAACGATATGACTCAAGGCATTCTTATGATTGATAGAGATTCTGAACGGTTGGGTCAAATGGGCTACTTCGATGAAAGAGACCCTGCGGTGAAAAGGATAATCG
>CAZZLA010000080.1:0-6215 GCA_964655035.1 uncultured Candidatus Bathyarchaeia archaeon
ACGCAGCCCAGCCGCCCTGAAGGTGCTTTGTCCGTGGACATGCTGGTTCCGAGAATAGGTGAAGTCTCCACGGGCGGCGCCAGAGAGGAAGACAAGGAAGTGCTGATTAAACGAATAAGAGATATGGGCTTGAACGAAAAGGACTACGATTGGTACTTGGACCTTCGGCGGTACGGTACGGTGCCGCATGTGGGTTTCGGCATGGGCTTGGAACGTTTGTTGGCTTGGATGCTTGACTTGGAAAACGTTATAGATGCGATTCCTTTTCCGAGAACCACAAGAAGATTCTACCCGTAGAAAACTCATTCTGATGCTGCAAATGGGGCGGGTAGTCGCCTCCGAGCAGTAGAGCGGCAGAGTTGCTTACGGCAACAAACGCAGGGTAAATCACCATTTCAGCTTCTTGCGCAGCGCTTTTGTGGTGCCTGAAACCGCCAAAACATGAACCGCAGCGTCTGCACCCGCCAAAGACGTGATCGAAGCCAACGAGGCTCTAACCATGTTCACGGTGACAAGAGAAGTACGAAGGATAGAGGTCTTCCTCTCTAAATCGTAATCAATCAGCGTTAGGCTTGTAAGGCTTGCACCATACTCGCCGTAAAGCTTCACAACGGCATCCCAAACAGCGTACATGAACTCTTTCCTGCTGGGCGCTCCATCAGAATCAATCTGCAACGCCAAGTAACGCCGTTTAACCCTTTTCAACAGTCCTTCCCTTCCTTAACCACGCGTATTCCAGGCGCCAAAAACCCGGAACCAAGCTTCTCCCTGTTACGCTTAACAATCGCACCGGGGTTTTGCGAAACCGCATCCAACGCGTAATCCTCATCTAAACCGAAGAGAAACGCCAAAGCAGCCATCTCACGCGGCTTCCGCAAAAGCATCTCAGCCGCAACACCACTTGAAACCACAATCGGCACATGAGATTTCATGGCGACCTCAGCTTCCCGCCGCAAGCTCGAAAGCAACCTAACCCTCGCAGGACCCTCCAAAACAAGCAGTGGTTTCACATCAATTTCCAAAGCCGCCAAACTGTTGCTCGCCAGTTCAGCTTCAGCCCTGTCGAAGAATCTGTATCGAAAATCCAGCAAAGGAAAACTTACCAGGTCAACTCGGCGGTCCTTGGCTGCCTGTCTGGCAACCTGCTTGTTCTCGCAGGCAACGCTGATTATCTCGAATTTGCGCCTCAACCGCCGAAGCCTAAGCATCAGCTCGTTGACGGTTCGCGGTCGCAGGTCTATGCGCGAAGCAAAATCTAATCCAGCCTCTTTGCAGACTTCCCGCAGCTTCGCCACCTCCTCCATGCGGGTTTCAGGCGCAAGCGGCACGGCGATTAAGCGGTAGCCTATGTTTGCGGCCTTGTTTGTTATTCGCAATGTTCCCGCAGGGTCTTTCACGTTCAGGCGCAGGTGCAAATCCGCAAAAACTCGTTTCATGGCAGCAACCCTGCGTTTCTACATATCTCCACTATCTCTGTAGCGGTCTTGTTTTTGAAGTGAATCTTGAAGTGTGCGGGGTCGTTCTGTGAAAACCTGAACTCGCCAGTGTAGGCGGATTGCTTGTCAAACCTAAGGTAAAGGTTACGTTTTTCCAGACGCAACTTCAGGTTTCGCTCTAATGCTTCCTTATCCAGCGAGGTCAAGCCAGCCCCGATTTTCTCGAGGAAAGCTGGCAGCGCCTGCTTATCCACAAGTTTTGTTCTGAAAAGCACTATCGGGTTTCCATGATGCCCTGTTAACATGGTTTTTTGGAAAATGATGCTTTCACTTAGTTCTTCCGGCAGGATGTTGCGCACTGCGGTTAAGACTTTTTCAGGGTCTTCTGTGGCGTGTGCAAACACTCGAACGTCAATGTATCCTATGGGCGGTTTAGAAGACACGGAGGCACCGCGTTCTGTTAAGGCGCGTTTCACTTTTTAGCTTTTTTCTTGGGTTGCGCCTTCGGCCCAGATTTAGGTTTGGGTTTAGCTTCAGCTTTTTTCTTCTCCGTGTAGGTTTTTAATGCTTCCACGTTTTGATCGTGCGCGGTTTTTCTTCGCAGGTCAACGGGGATTTTCAGTTTTTTTGCTTCCGACTTGTTTAAGCCTGCTTTTTTGAGTTCTTCACGGCTGAAGCCTCTGCCATTTCGCTGTTTTCCAATAGGCGTCAGGATTTTTGGTTTTATATGGTGCATTCTACTTTGCTCCTCTGCGTTTGCTGGGTCTCACTTTTTCCGCGCCTCTGCCTTTCTTGCGTAAGCTCCGCACCCTTTTACCTGCACTAGTCAAGCTTCTATAAACACGTCGATGATGCTGCTTCTCCGTGATCCAGTTCACGTCCTTGTCGGTTTTTATTACAGGGTGATTTGGGTCTACGAGAATCACTTCAAACCATTTGTGGCGTCCATCTTCGCCTATCCAGTAGCTGTTCAGAACCTCTAGGTTCGGGAATTTTTTGGCTGTGCGTTCTTCCGCTATGAGCCTGAGGCTTTTGGCGGGTTTGAACTTGGCGACACCCATGCGTTTCGGTCTGCGCCCAGCCTTGGGGCGCTTCTTTCGCAAGCCACCCCTTCTGACGCGAACACGGGCGACGATGAAGCCTTGTTTGGCTTTGTAACCGAGTTTTCTAGCGCGGTCAAGGCGCGTAGGCTTTTCCACGCGGACAACGGTTCGCTGCTTTCGCCATCCAATTAGCCTCTGCTGCATAAGCTCGTCCACATAGGACTTCTCCGGTTTAGACCATGCTTCAGCTATGTACTTGTATGCCATCTCTCTTTTTTCACCTCACACCTTACGTTTACGGTTCAGCCCGTTAAGGGCCACATCCCAGCGGACACAGATGATCCGCCTGCAATTCTAATTGTTAGCGCCACACTTAAAAATAAACCTTTTCCAGAACGCCGGCGCTTGCGGATAAACCCCCTCTATAGTTTCTGCAATGAACCACAATCAGGATCCAAAACCTTGTTTTGTAACAATCTAAGCTCAGTCTTGTTGTTATCTACATGATAACCTCAGTTCCGCGCGCATCTGATTAATGATGGTGCAGATTTTTTCAGGATTGTTTGAAGAAAAGACGAATGGCTTTCCTTTCCTCAGGATTATTTTCACCGAATCGCCAAGTGATGTTGTGTAAGCCCAAGAGCTATCAGTGCCATATCTAACGCCGATACCGCCATATCTTCCAAAAGAGGCTTTAGTTGGTTCACATGATACTATATCTACTATTGGAATATGTTTGTGATTGAAAAAGCCGTGATAAATTAGAAGTTTCTTAGCGGTCACCTTTATCCGTATGCCCCGATAATTCCAAAATACCAACAACACAACCGCTAGAGGAGACGCTAAGACAACAATCAAAAAGGGATGTTGAATAGCAAAGCCAACAGCGATGGTTATCAATAGTATTCACATGATAAGTAAAGAAAAAAATCCTACTAGAGCCTTAATCAATGTGCCCGCTGGAACCCATTCCACGTACACAGCGTCCTTCATATTAACTCCACAACAATACTAGTAAGAAATTCGAATTAAACTTTGTGATTAATTAATAACTGTGTGCACGCGCTGATAGATTACTAAAAATTGATATGTTTGTTAAGTAATATATCATAAAAGTTGAGTTGCATTGGAAATTAAGATTGGTGATCTGCATGATAACCTCAAATCTGAAGCGTAACTATCAGAAGATGAGGAAAAGAAATTTTCCTTAATAATACTGGCTTATGAATTAGATTGTTCGTAATTTCTTTTTGTATGCATAGATAGTTTATTTTCTAAATAAAAGTGCTAAATGAAGTCTGATGAAGATAGTAATGTAGACAGGAGAAGATTTTGGTTAAAGGAGGTTAATCAAGTTATGAAAAAACTACCTGAAGTGAATCTAACCTATGAAAACCTTTACATGATGCTCATTGTGCCCATCCGAACAAAACTGCTCTTGACGGACATCGAGTTGAAAGTGTTCAACGTGTTATCCGAGCCCAAACCCTCAGAAGACGTAGCGAAGACCTTAGGTACCCATCCGAGAAACACCAGATTCTTCCTTGACAGCTTGGCAGCCATAGATCTCCTACAAAAGAAGGCGGGGCTCTACAGAAACTCGCCCATAGCACAAACCTTCCTCGCGGAAAACAGTCCAACATGCTTGGGACGACTCCTTCCCCTCATGAAAGCCGACGAACAGTTCCTCCAGAACCTTCCCAAGCTAGTAAAAGAAGGTCCACCCCCTCCTCCGGAAAAGCCTTCGTTCTCTATAGAGGAACGGGCAAAAGGCGTAGAAATAATGGCTGATGTTGAAAAGACGGGCTACGCGCAGGAAGCGGTCAACATGCTATTAAAACTACCGGAGTTTCCGTCATTCCAGAAGATGCTAGATCTCGGAGGAGGCCCAGGACTCACCGGCATGGCCATAGTGGATGCGCATCCGAGGATGAAGGGTGTGATCTTTGATCTACCCCCAGTCGTTGAGGAAACCAAGAGATACATCAAAAAGTATGAGATGGAAGATAGGATGGACGTTCTTGGCGGAGACTTCAACCGTGACTCTATCGGTGAAGGATACGATCTGGTCTGGGCGTCTGGCGTACTCCAATTCGCGGTTGAGATTGACACAGTAGTGAGAAAAGTGTATGAAGCCCTCAATCCGAGCGGTGTCTTTGTTTCTCTTTTCCCTTTTGGGCAGACACATGAGCGAACAAAACCTAAATCCATTGTGCTTAGCTTATTATCTATGGCTTTAATGGGACAGGAAGTCGGGGTTAACGAGGGGCATGTTGCAGATTCCATGCTCAGGGCTGGGTTTAGGTCTATCCGTTCACGAAGAATAAACACCTTCATTGGACCAATGGAACTCGACATCGGAAGAAAATAACCATACGCTCCCTTAGCGCTCGGCATATCTTTAGGAAATTCAATAGAAGTTGTGATGTCATGGCCCTCAATAACAACCACTTCTAACTCCAAACACATTGACGCACACATGTGTTATTTGCAAGATAACGATGAAAACAACGAATATCAAGACGTACGTTATGGAATTTTGATTGAATTCTTGCCATCCTAGGAGCGCGCGCGCCGATTAGTGGAAACACCACCTTGACGGGGTTATCCAATGGCCAACATAACGTTACCGTTTACGCAACAGACGAGTATGGCTATACTGGCGTATCCGACACCCTCTTCTTCAATGTCGAAGCTCCAATAGCTAGTGCTCCAGAATATCCTGTGGTGCCCTTGATTGCTGCTTCCGCAATTGCCGTTGCGTCCGCTGCTGCTGGCTTGCTGAAGATTTACTTCAAGAGACGCAAGCGCTAACCTTGTTATTCAAATTATCCACCGCACATCGGGCACTTAACTGGAAATTCGTTTGAAAGGTTCTGTAAAACGTATGCGTAGTACCAGCAGAGGTTTATTATAACAAAAAATAATTAAAATTGCAAAATATAAAAATAGATTGTGAAACTTCCGGCAAGTTTTCTAATATTCGTTTACTCTTCGCTTTTTCCGAAGAACTCTTCGTAGTTTTCAGCATCGATTTCTTCTTGCACTTCTCGCGGGTCTTTGCCTTCAACAGTCACGCCCATGCTGACGCAGGTGCCCAGCATCTCCTTGGCTGCTCCCTTAACGGTTTGCGCCAGAAGCTGAGGCGCTTTAATCTTGGCTATGCGCACAACCTGTTCCATGGTGAGGTCGCCAACTTTCTCTGTGTTAGGCGTTCCTGAACCTTTCTCAATCTTTAATTCGCTCACGATCAGCGCTGAGGCTGTGGGGGTGCCAACGGTAACTTCAAAGGTTTTGTCTTCCAGGTCAACGGCTACCTTAACAGGGACTTTCATGCCTGCGTAATCTTTCGTTAACTCGTTGATCTTGGTTACAACCGCCATGGTATTAATGCCCAAAGGTCCAAGAGCAGGACCCAACGGCGGACCCGCAGTCGCTTGCCCTCCACCCACGAGCAACTCTACAACTTTTTTCTCAACCATTTTATGCCCCTCCACCTTTAGTTTTTGCTTTTTCAACCAACTTTACGTAGTCCGAGTGAACTGTGATCGGCAAGGTAAACGTTGCTTCTAGTAGCTCAAGCGTGACTTCGCCTTTCGATTTATCAATCCGCGTGATCTTCGCTCGCATGCCCTTGAACGGTCCACCAGTAATCTCCACAACATCCTCCTCGTTCAACTCTTCTATAACCGGTTTCCTGATGATGTAACGTTCAATCTCAGCAAAACTGACCAAC
>CAZZLA010000081.1:0-6119 GCA_964655035.1 uncultured Candidatus Bathyarchaeia archaeon
TGACGCCTAGGGTTTTTCCGTTGACTTCTACGCCCATAAGCTCTTCTTTTTTCCATTTTCCTTCGCGAAGCGATAGGGTTCCTTCAACTATGCCTCTTGCGAGAGCCAACAAGTAGCCTATGGTTAATTCGGCAACGCTCATGTAAGACACGTGTGGCGTGTTCACCACCGCAATGCCCAGCTGCTTTGCCTTTTTTAAGTCGATGTTGTCCAATCCTTCGCCTGCTCTGCCGATTGCGCAGAGTTTCTTGGCGTTGGCAAGCAGTTCTGCGTTGACTTTGGTTGCGGACCGCACGATTAGTGCGTTGTATTCGCCGATTATGTTGGGGAGTTCTGTTTTTGGCGTGTTCCATGCTTTTGTGATTTTGTAGCCTTTTTCTTTCAGCAGTTTTATGCCTTCGTCTGCGATTTTGTCGCATATTAAAATCTTGAATTTCAGTTTTCCAGCTCCCATATGTCGTTGATAATTACGAGGACTTTTTTGATTTCCGTTGGGGTCCATTCGCCCATGTGTCCGATGCGGAAGGTTTTTTCTTTGAGTTTGCCGTAGCCGTTTGAAATCATGTAACCTTTCTCCGCGAGTTTCTGGTTGAGTGCTTGCATGTTTTTTCCCTGGGTGTTTTGGACGCATGTCACTGTTATCGATTCGTATCCTGGTTCAGGGAACAGGGCGAAGTGTTTCTTTGCCCACTGCTGCGTGTACTCAGCCATGTCTCTGTGTCTCTGGTAAACGTGGTCGTAGGTTTCTTCAAGCAGCAGGTCCATGCGCTTGTCCAGTGCGTAGAGAAGTGAAATGTTTGGGGTGAAGGGTGTCTGGTGTTTTTTATTGAACTCGAACATTTCAACCAAGTCTGTGTAGCTGCCGCGGTTGGGCACTTCTTTTGCTCTTTCTATTGCTCGGTCGGTGACGAGGCTGACTGCGAGTCCAGGTGGTAGGGCGAAGCATTTTTGGGTTGAGGCGAAGATGATGTCGCAGCCGATTTCTTTGGGTAAGGTTTTGTCGCCTGCCATTGCTGAGACGCTGTCGATGGCGAGGATTGTGTCGGGATAGTTTTTGCGTACGAGTTTTCCGATTTCGTGGATTGGGTTGCGTACTCCTGTGGAGGATTCGTTGTGGCATACGGTTAGCGTGTCGTATTCTCCGGTGTCGAGTTTTTCCGCAATCATGTCTGGCTTGACTGCTTTGCCCCATTCTACTTCTATGAAGTCGGCTTTTTTGCCGCAGGCGCGGATTGTTTTGCCGAATCGCTCGGAGAATGCGCCGTTGACGCATACGAGGGTTTTTTCCTTCACGATGCTTCTACCGACGATGTCGAACCATAACGTGCCTGAAGATGTAGTTACTGTGGGCTTGCAGTCTTCGGTTAGCTCGAAGAACTCGGCGAGTTTCACGGTGATTCCGCCGTAAAGCTCGGAGAACGCTTTTTCTCTGTGCCCTATAAGAGGGTGAGTTTGCTCGCAGAGAATTTTTTGGCTGACTTCGGTTGGGCCTGGAATCAATAGTTTCTTGTGCATTTGGCTAACTCCCTTCGTGATTTGGATTTAAAGTTTTCGAGGTTACCAGTAAGGAACTGTTGAAATTTTTCATGTTGCTTACCTTCTGTGGCTTCTGTGTTCAACATAAGCCGCAATCAAGAAAACTTAACGATGCAAGCAATTAAAGGTTAACTTTCATCAATTCCTATTCTCTAGCGCGTGAAAATTTGTCTATACCCTCCTTATATATAGCTTATAATTTAGGTTGAACCTTGCTGAGGTACATGGTTCTAAGTTTTAGGTGGTTTCGCTTAAAAACAACTGTTAGCCTGTGCGAGGGCGAGAATGGGTGAAGGTTTAGTTTATTGGTTTTTGGAGTTGTACCATTTGAGGATTTCCGTTATTGCTTTGTTTGAGTAGCCTATCTCCTTCAAGACGGTTCTTAAGTCGTCTACTGTTTCAATGCTCATGTGGCACACCAGATAATATTTAGTTTCAATCTTTATTTAACTGTTCATTCCGAAATCGAAATATGTCGTAAACCTTACCTAAACGGGGTCAGAACAGGAATCTGAGTGTGTGGCTGTTCGTGCAGAATCTCTATATTGCTCGATGAAACTTTGTTCACAACAGAACGGCACATAACACTTGAAGGAGCAGTTTCGCCAGTGATAGATCAAACGCAAGTTGTGGAAGCCTTAATGAAGCCTGAAGCATACGAAGAAGACCCGGGCAGCATTGAGCTGGTCCAGACACACATATCCTTCGTGTTCTTGACTAGGCGCTTCGTTTACAAGGTGAAAAAAGCTGTGAACCTCGGCTTCTTGGATTTCACTACGCTTGAAAAGAGACTTTTCTTCTGCGAAAAAGAACTGGAGCTTAACAGGCGATTATGCAAAGACATGTACTTGGAAGTGGTTCCCATAAACAAAGCCTATGCTATCAAGATAAAAGACGAGGGAGAACCGGTTGAGTACGCGGTGAAGATGAAGCGGATGCCTCAAGAACAGATGATGAGCCGACTTCTTGAAAAAAACCAGGTGGATGATAGGCTTGTTGACAGAATAGCCCAGATCATCGCGGAGTTCCATTCCAAAGCCGAAACCAACAGGCGGATAAGCGAGTTTGGCTCCGTAGCGACGATAGATACCAATTGGAAAGAGAATTTCGAGCAAACTGAGGCTTACGTGGGCAAAACAATATCCGTTGAGGAGTTCAAGCTAATACGCGAAAGAGTCGAGGACTTCGTAAAGGGAAACGTATCCCATTTTGAGAAGAGGCTGGCGGAAGGCAGAGTTAGAGATTGCCACGGCGACATCCATTCGGGTAACATTTTTGCTACAGATGGAATCTACATTTTTGACGCGATAGAATTCAACGAGAGGTTCAGGTATTCTGATGTTGCCGCTGACGTGGCTTTTCTTGCTATGGACTTAGACTTCAGAAAACGATCTGATCTTTCTGACTTCTTCATCGAGAGATATGTCCTATATTCTGGAGACCAAGAGTTGACTAAACTCCTACCCTTCTACAAGTGCTACCGAGCATATGTGCGGGGAAAAGTTGTCGGGTTCAAACTTAACGACCCCAACGTGAGCAACGAGGACAAGAGTGCAGCAGTTGAAGAAGCAAGAGCATACTTCAAGCTAGCCGCAGAATACGCGAAAACACTCTGAGCAGGAATAGTCTATCCAGAGGCTAAAATTGGTCAGCCACATAATCCGGGACAGTCACTGTTCCCATCACGACTGGCTTTTGGTGGCAGTCGCTTCCTCCAGTCACCATCAAGCCATGTTCTTTTACAAATTTTAAGTAGTGGCTGATGGTCTGGGCATCACTTCTTGAATGCCAGCACTCCACTCCATCGATGTGCGCCAGCATTGAGTCTTCGATTATTTGAGTTTGTTCAGGCAGCGATTTGGTCAGTGCCACAAGCGAGGTTCCATGAGGGTCGTTAGGATGAGCCAACACTATTTTCCCGCCTGCATTATGCACCAGCTTAGAGGCGTCTTCAAGGTAAAGAGGATACTTAGGAACGTTACAGCGCACAAGGTACTTGTCAAAAGCCTCCTGCCTGTTTCTGACGAATCCTTTCTTCACCAGATAATCCGCGATGTGAGGCCGCCCAAGCACGCCGTCAACGGAAGCCTGAATCTGATCAAAATCCTTCTTCGTTAGCTTTTCAAGGCCTTCCTTCTCGAATTCGCCGTTAAGGTTATCAAGAATTTTCGCGGCTCTTACCTCACGGTAGTCCGCCATCTGCTGAAGCTTATCCGCCAACGCCTGATTCTTCTGGTCAAATTGGTAGCCGTAAAAATCCAGCGATACAGGTTTACCCGCGTGGTATTTTTGATGCGAGAAAGTTATGTTCAATTCAACGCCGGAAACGTAGCGGATTCCAGCTTTCCCAGCCAAATCCATTGCTACCAGCTGGCAGCCAATCGAATCATGATCCGTGATAGACATGAACCCGATGTTTCTACGCTTGGCTTCCTTAACGACTTCTTCAACCGTGAAAGCACCGTCGGAGCTTTGCGAGTGAATATGCAAATCTATTATCATGGAACTGCCCAGTTACCTTTTTTCAATCCCGATAACGTACCAATCCTTCGGAGAATCATGGCGAGTGTCGACCGTCAACTGCACTATTTTGAGCTGTGGATACAGCTTTTTCAAGTCGTCCAAGTCAACGGGTTCAAACTTGTTCTTGTTGGCAAGATACGCCTCCACCGTCAAAGCGTTTGACTCATACTTCTCCTTAGTTCTTTTTTTAATCCGCTCAACCGACACTTCTTGAGGACAGCTTGTTTCTAGTATAACAAAAGTCAAGTTGTGCTCCGCCGCAATCTCAGCCGCGCGCCTCCGCAACTCCTGAGTTACAAAGGTAGCATCCAAAATCACGCCCTTACTTTCCCCAGCAAGGTCATCTGCCCGCCTGAACATTTCATCATAAACAGACAGCCGCTTGCTCATGTTCCCCGCAACTTTCGGGTCAAACACATCCTCGTTCTTGAGAACCTCCAATCGGATTAAGTCGCTCCGAAGGATGGGATAGCCCTTGATCTTTGACAGTTCCTCTGACGTCTCTGTTTTCCAAGTTGCTGGAAGCCCAACGGTGATCAAAAGAGTCTTAGCGCCTAACTCCGCCTTAACAAACTCAGCGAAAGGTTCCCTCAATTGCACCCCCCTCACAGTAGAGTTCAGGTAAAAACATAATTAAAACTTTTTGACGCCAAAAAACGGGCACTGGGCCGATTTCTTATTACGATCATAAAGGAAAACTAAATAGTCAGGATTGTTATCTTTCCTAAAAGAAGGTTAACGTAAATGGAAGAATTTCAGGTTAAAGACAAGTCGCTCGCACCGCAAGGTCATTTGCAGATCGAGTGGGCTTCAGCTCACATGCCCGTGTTGAACCAAGTTAAGCGCAGGTTCAGCAAGGAACAACCGTTGAAAGGTTTAACGTTAGGCGCGTGCCTGCACGTAACGAAGGAAACCGCTGTACTAGTAGACACGTTAGTCGCCGGAGGCGCCAAAGTGGCTTTGTGCGGTTCCAACCCGCTCTCTACACAAGACGACGTAGCCGCAGCGCTCGCAGAAAAAGGTGTCCACGTTTTTGCACAGCGAGGACAAACAACCGAAGAATACTACTGGTGCATCAACAAAGTGCTAGATTACAAACCAGTAATAACGCTTGACGACGGCGCAGACCTCGTGGGCACCCTGCACAGCAAAAGAACAGAAGGCCTACAGTGCGTTAAAGGCGGAACCGAAGAAACCACCACAGGCGTGGTCAGACTGAGAGCCATGCAAGCAGACGGAAGTCTGAAGTACCCCATCATAGCCGTAAACGACGCTTACACCAAGTACCTTTTCGACAACCGCTACGGCACAGGCCAAAGCACTATAGACGGCATACTACGCGCCACAAGCGTGCTCTTGGCAGGCAAAAACTTCGTGGTCTGCGGATACGGCTGGTGCAGCAGAGGAATAGCCATGCGCGCACGAGGCTTAGGCGCAAACGTCATAGTAACCGAGGTCATACCCACCAAAGCCTTGGAAGCAGCCATGGACGGTTTACGCGTGATGCCCATAGCCGAAGCCGCAGCCATAGGCGACATATTCGTAACCGCCACAGGCGACATAAACGTCATACGCGGAGAACACATGGAAAAAATGAAGGACGGTGCCATAATTGCCAACAGCGGACACTTCAACGTGGAAATAAGCCTGAAAGACTTGGAAGGGCTGTCCGTGGCAAAGAGAACGATGCGACCTAACATGGTGGAGTACAAGCTGAAAGACGGCAGAAAACTCTATCTTCTCGCCGAAGGGAGACTCGTGAACCTTTCAGCCGCGGAGGGACACCCCTCCGAAGTCATGGATATGTCATTTGCAAATCAAGCATTGTGCGCGGAGTACATGGCTGAAGCTGCAAAGATGCCGCCGAAAGTTTACCCGGTTCCCAAAGACATAGATGAAACCGTTGCTGAGTTGAAGCTCAAAGCCATGGGAGTAAAAATCGACGAGCTCACACCTGAACAAAAAAGGTATTTGGCAACGTGGGAAATGGGAACCACATAAAAAGAGTATATCGGCAGATATGGTAAACTTTAAATGGATTAAGAAAATAAAATGGCTAA
>CAZZLA010000082.1:0-6105 GCA_964655035.1 uncultured Candidatus Bathyarchaeia archaeon
CAAGTTCAGCTGCTACAAGTGCGCATGGAATCAGGAACATTATGACCCCTAAGAAGTTGAAAACTATTGTATTCCAACCTGTTACTGCCATGGTTGGGTAGTCTCTTGTTTGAAGCAAAGCTGCACCCGTGATCAGCGTAAAAGTAACAAGACTTAACCTGTAGCGATTTTTTGGCTTTTCCTTTGAATCTGTCACCGCCATTTTGCATTTTCCCCAGTCGGGTTAGATTTGCCTGAATTATCACTCGGATTTTACGTTTTCACTTTTGGGTTTTGTACTTACATAACGCATTCAACAAAACATTTCTCACTATAGCCTCAAATGCTTATTAATTAGGGTCATAGTAGCGCGCGCTAAAAGGAATTAGAATAGAAGGCCCCAGATTCCAAGAACTATTGCTATTACGCCAATTAACGTTTGGAAGCTGCCCAGCACTTTAACAGCTTTCGCCAAGTCTTTTCCTATGGCAGGTATATTTGTCAGGAGACCCATAGCCAATATTAATCCTGCTACAATTGCAACTATCCCTTGCAAACCAAAGTAAAGAAGACCAATTACTATGGCTAAGACTCCAATGATTGTTTGGAATCCTCCTAGCCATTTAGCCACTTTCGCTAAGTCTTTTCCTATGGCAGGTATGTTAGGTAAGATGCCCATTGCCAGTATCAGTCCAGCTACGATGTTTGTTACTTCTACTAACATATGGTTCACCAGTAGTTTTCTGTTGTAGTATTGAATTTATAAGGCTTTCAAAGTTTGCTGAAAAAACCAGCTTAATTCAATACACTTTTAGCCATGATACATTGTACACTCCAAATGCACCGGAACCACAAACTTACAAATAACCAAATAGCGAGTGCTCGTTATTAACGAACTGAGGCTAATACTTTTCTTCTTGTCAGTTTAGTTATTATGGTCTTGGGTGCGCTTCTCCTGTAGCGAAATTTCTGGCGCACCCTTGATTCACGGTTCCCCTAGCTAAGACTTTTTAACTGGGATAGAAACAGACGATTACGAGCGCGTGAGAAGATGAGTAAGAGAATGTCGCCTTATGGTTCGTGGAAATCGCCTATTACCTCTGATTTGGTAGCATCAGGACTTGTAGGTTTAGGGCAAATTGAGGCTGAAGATAAAGACATTTACTGGTGTGAAATGCGGCCTTCAGATGAAGGTCGATACGTAATCGTTAGACACTCTCCTGTTGAGGGAACAGTTGACATTAACCTTTCGCCATTCAATGCTCGAACAAGAGTTCATGAATATGGCGGAGGATCATACAAAGTCTTAGGAAACGAGGTGTTCTTCACGAATTTTGCTGATCAGAGAATCTACAAAATGAAAGTAGGAGAGAAGCCTGTACCCTTAACTCTGGAAACTGAACTTCGACATGCCGATTTTGAATTTGACAATATCCGTAAGAGACTTATCTGTGTTAGAGAAGATCACAGAGAGAAGGGCAAGGAAGCTGTAAACACAATTGTCAGCATGAATCTCGAAGGGAAAAACTTCAAAACACTAGTCTACGGAAATGACTTCTACTCGTCGCCTCGTATCAGCCCCGAAGGCAAATATCTGGCTTGGCTGTCTTGGAACCATCCACATATGCCATGGGACAAAACTGAACTGTGGATAGGCAAACTGAGCCAAGACGGATCATTAGGCAAACGAATACAAATCAACAAAAACACTAATGAATCTGTTGTCCAACCATCATGGTCACCTGAAGGTATCCTGCATTTCGTTTCTGACCGAAACAACTGGTGGAACATATATTGCTGGAAAGACGGCGAAGTCAGAAATGTATATCCAGAAGAAGCTGAATTCGCTGAACCACCCTGGATATTCGCCCAGTCAAACTACGATTTTGAGTCGCAAAACAGAATAATTTGCAGTTTCACACAGAAAGGACGAGATCACATCGCCCGCCTGAACACAGAGACTGGAAAACTCGAAGTCATTAAAACTCCATACACCTACATATCTTCTCTCCACACTACATATGACTGCGCAGTTTTCATTGGCGGGTCACCTAGAGAAGCAACATCAATTGTTAGGCTGGACTTGAAGACGTTTAACACAGAAGTCCTAAAGAGGTCCAGCAGAATAACTGTTGACTCTGGCTACCTATCGCAGCCTAAACCAATAGAATTCCCTACAGAAAAAGGGCTAACTGCCTATGGCATCTACTACAAACCAAGAAACAAAGACTACACAGCACCTTCTGGAACACTTCCACCTTTACTCGTTTCCGTCCACGGCGGGCCAACCGCAGCTGCCTCACCAACACTTTCTTTAAGAGTGCAGTTCTGGACTAGCAGAGGTTTCGCTGTCGTAGAAGTCAATTATGGAGGCAGCACAGGTTACGGCAAAGAGTACAGAGAAAGGCTTCGTGGCCAATGGGGCATAGTTGACGTAGACGACAGTGTAAATGCTGCTAAATACCTGGTTGATACGGGAGAGGTTGATGAGGAGAAGCTTGCCATTAGTGGCGGCAGCGCCGGAGGATACACCACAATCAACTCGTTGACCTTCAGAGATGTTTTCAAGGCAGGAGCAAGCTATTATGGCATAAGCGATCTTGAAACATTTGTGGATGACACACATAAATTTGAATCCCGATATTTGGAATTTCTAGTTGGTCCTTATCCAGGAAGGAAGGATCTTTACCGCCAACGTTCTGCAATCAATTTCTTAGACAAATTACATGTTCCAATGATACTTTTTCAGGGCTTAGAAGACAAAATAGTACCGCCAAATCAGGCAGAGCTGATCGTTGAGGCGTTAAGAAACAGGGGAAAGCCAGTAGCGTATTTGCCTTTCGAAGGTGAACAACACGGATTCAGGCAGGCCAAGAATATTAGAAGAAGCCTCGAGGCTGAACTGTTCTTCTACTCCCGAATATTCGGGTTCACAACAGCCGACTACATAGAGCCCGTAGAAATAGAGAATCTTTAAGCCCCATCATAAACCGTTAACTTCGCCGTTCGCGCGCTGTGCTGTTTGGATTTGAGAGAGCGACACAGCGTTTGTGCTGCGCCCGCGCTATGACCTGCTTTACCAAAACCGATAAAACTCTGTTAACATTAGTAAAATCACTAAAATCAAGAAACAACCGGGAAACAAAAAAGAAATGAGTAAAGCAGCTGATATGGCGAAGGTTTCGGTTAGGGGCGGCTTCCATGTTTTGTGGGGTTTGGTAGCGTCCACTGTGATCTCGGCAGTTGGCACCATAATTATCGCTTTGCTTTTGGGTCCAGAGAACTATGGCTTGTACTCCATCGTCCTTACGGCGCCAACTCTGATAATTCTGTTCCGAGACTGGGGCGTAAACTTTGCCATGGTAAGATATACGGCCCAGGACATCGCCGAAAACGAAGCCCATCATGTAAGAAGCATATTCATGGCCGGGTTGATATTCGAGATCGCCATGGGTGTAGCACTCTCACTGATCGGCTTCTTATTGTCAGATTTTATGGCCGTGACAATCCTCAATCGCCCTGTTATAACACCTCTTATCCAAATAGCTTCAATATTCATCCTGACAAGCGCGCTGGTAAACACTGCAACCGCCGCCTTTACCGGCATCGAAAGAATGCACCTCAACAGCGTAATGCTCGTTAGCCAATCACTTATCAAAACCGCACTCATTATCGCACTTGTGCTCCTTGGTCTGGGCACATACGGAGCCGTGACAGGCTTCGCGGTCTCAAGCCTTCTTGCGGGATTAATCGGTGTGCTGTTTATGTTCACAATCTACAGAAAACTGCCTATATCAGATGGAAGCAAACTGGAACTAGGCAGCAACGTAAGAACAATGCTGAGATATGGGCTGCCGCTCTCAATTGGCGGTATCCTAACAGGTTTCTTGTTGCAATACTACAGCTTCCTTCTGTACATATACGTCTCCGACGATGCAATCATCGGCAATTACGCCATCGCTCAAAACTTCGTCGTCCTCATCACATTCTTCGCCGCACCCGTAACCACCATGCTTTTCCCCGCCTTCTCCAAACTAGACCACCAGAAAGACCAAGAAACCCTCAAAAACGTCTTCCAAACATCAGTGAAATACGCCTCGCTTCTCGTCGTACCCGTCACAGTCATGATCATGGCTCTCGCCCAACCCGCCATTTCCACACTTTTCGGAAACCAATACGCTGAAGCACCCCTATTCCTAGCGTTACTAGCCCTCACCTACCTATACCCGTTAATAGGCAGTCTCAGCGTCGGCAGCCTCATAAACGGCCAGGGCCAAACCACCTTCAACCTCGTAATAGCGGTAATCACCGCAGCTGTAGGCTTCCCCCTAGGATTCATTCTCATCTCAAACTACGGCGTCCTAGGCTTAATCATTACAGGCCTAACCGCAGTCATTCCAGGCGCCATTGTATCGCTAAGCTTCATAAAAAAACGCTATAATGTAACCGTACATTGGCAGTCATCAGCCAAAATCCTCCTCTCCTCCGCCGCAGCTGCAGCTTTGACCTACGCCGTCATCATCCAACTCTCATCTTGGGCCAGCCTAATACAGCTAATCGCAGGCGTTGCCATCTTCACCCTAACCTACCTCACAACCGCTATACTTACAAAAGCATTCAACCAAGCAGACCTAAACAATCTACGCGAAATGTTCCGCGCACTAGGTCCGCTCCAGCGTTTATTTAACATGATCTTGAACCTCATCGAAAAACTAATGACTGCCCTCACACGAACCAAATAAAACAATAAACAAAACCAAAACGACGTTTTTCCACTCAAAAACAATATTCCAACTTCATAAACGATTTAGGCAAAAAAAACTAACTCGTTTTTAAGTGAAAATAATGTCAACTTCTTCTGTAACACAGGGAAAGTTCATCGCTGGAATCGTAATTGCAGTTTTGCTTGCAAGCGCTATTTCCGTTGGTGCTTCAACAATCCTGATAACTGGACCACAGGGAGAGACCGGACCACAAGGACCCAAAGGAGACACTGGGGCAACCGGGCTTACAGGACCAGCTGGAACAGCTGGAACACCAGGAGAAACAGGTCCAACTGGCCTACAAGGATTACAGGGGCTACAGGGCGAAAGAGGACTACAAGGACCACCAGGTATAGGCCTTATCGAGTATAACGATACGTACGCTCAAAGTTCTTTTGGAATTTTAACTACAACTCCGACCAACCTTGCAGACGTTGCTCTTACGGCGCCAGCAGACGGCTACGTTCATCTCACACTCACCGCTCTCGCCAGAACCGGCGGAGACAGTACTGCAGTGATATTAGGTCTTGGAACCACAATAACATCCACTGACCTATACTACACTTATGCTGGAGTAACTGAGGGCACAGGAACTCTGTACACGCTCTGGCCAATTACGGCTCAAGCCGTAGTCCCCGTTGCCGAAGGCAATACCTACACCTTCTTCGCTACAGGCTACAAAAGTCCCACATCCGCCGCACAATCCGTTTATCTGTGGTACCCCTATCTAACTGCAGTTTTCTATCCAACCTAACCCCCCTTTCCTTTCAAACGACCCACAGCCAAAAAAGATGTTTCCTAGAAGCAGAAATTACATTTGACTTGACTAGGCTGCCGTCTTCAGTGAAAGAAATCAGAATCGTAGAAATCGAAGGCTTCGACAAAACCCCCTGCAAAGACCCACACGTCGAAAACACCAGCCAAATCGGCCACTTAGCGCGCGCTACAGACCGCTTACAGGTCATTTCACCAAATAATAATGTGACCCAGCGCGGGATTAAGGTAACATGTTTAAATATCAACTTGTGGAATCGGTTTGCTGATGCAAAATGACGATTTCAAATGAATGGCTTGTTACAGTTTTCAGATGTGCCTCTTCAGAGGTGAAGAAGGTCCTTGTTGAATTCTATAGGTTTGTTGATGATCTTAAGGGTGTTCGAAGTCTGCATTTCTTAATCAGAGACAGAGTTGAAGACGAGGTTGTTTTCAGCTTCAGAGTTATGGTTGAGCCCAAACTCAAAGAAATAATCAAAAACAAGCTGGCTCTCAAACTCGCCACTTTGTTAGCAGCAGACAAGTTCGCAGTCGACCCAGCCGCCGGGACCGCCGGCACCGTGCTGACAGTTGCGGTGGTCTGCACGCT
>CAZZLA010000083.1:0-6102 GCA_964655035.1 uncultured Candidatus Bathyarchaeia archaeon
TGCACTGTAGAATAGACTCGATGTTCTATTAAAACATGTTAATCCGGCATTCGCCCGTTCAGAAAACCAAAATAACCTTATTTTTAGCTTCATCAATTGTCTCAATTCGAAATGTTTAAGTCTACTCATTCACGGAAAAAATGAATCCGGCCACTAGAGGCTTCCTGCCTTCCGATTTTGAATTTTATCCTGCTGACTTCTTGTTTAGCGTAGTTTCCAGAAGAGTTTACTACGAGTAGTTTTAACACTCCATCAACTTTTTTTTGAATTACAACAGCTACCTCAAATTCAATCGGAAAATTGATTTCCAAACCTTCAGTAATTCCTTTTTGTATGCCAATACAAGCGGAGCGCACAAAATCTTCGAGTTCTTTGCTTTCAGCCAAACTCTATCCCTTATTTCTAACTCTGCATTTCTCTTTAATAACTTTCAATCTTGAGAGTGAGAGAAAAGGGGAAAAACGAAAAAATAAGCTGTTCAGAAAACCAAAATAGCCACCCCTTTTTTGGCTGATGGAAGCTGTTAAAAGCAATTACATTTCTGGTGATAGTGATAATATTTATTGTGAATTCATAAGCCTCTTATTGATTCTGATAGAATATTGCGTTTTTGAGTGAGTGAAATGGTTTCAATGACGCAGTTAATTGCTGTAATCGTAATTGCAGTGTTGGCTTCAAGCGCTGTTGCAGCTGGTGTTTCTATTATGGTACCTGGTCCAGAGGGGCCAGAAGGACCGCAGGGTGAACAAGGCATAACAGGGGCACAGGGACCGCAGGGTGAACAAGGCGAAACAGGTGATACTGGACCGAGAGGAGCAACAGGGCTTACTGGAGCGACAGGAGCTACAGGACCACAAGGACCGCAAGGAGAACCCGGAGACCCCGGAACAACGGTAGCCAACTATTATATTTCTCGAGATACAATTTATTATATGGCTCCAGGAGAAGCATGGTCAGTCGCCTCTACTCTTTCCATTGATTTCACTGTTGGTCTGGGGAATACAGTTTATTTTTCATATAGCGGAAATGTGCTTTTAGATGACAGTTCTGGGGATTCCTATGTTCAAATAGCCCTTACCATCAATGGCAATCGCTATTCGCGCCCCTATGTCAGAATATGGAGATATAATACAGTTACTCCAGGAGGCTTTCAATCAATGATTAATTTTCAACATCTTAATGCAACTATGCCAGCAGGATCATATACAGCAACCATTTCATTTAGAGGGGACTCTACTGCAGACAATCTATGGATGCAATCGCTTCTCGTTCAGGTATTTAGCTAGCTCTCAACAGCTCCCTCATTTTATAGCATTTTTTTGGTATGCTTCTATTTTTGTCCAGACGTTCGTCAAGCGCATATTTATTGGCTCTGACTGGGTCGTCGAATTGTCTGAAAGCCTTCTTCCTTTTTATTGCCCAAGGCTCCCAGAAAAATAGTATGCCTAACAGTGCTTTAATAATTTTCGAAGAATCTCAAAATAGCGCGCTTTTTGGTCGTGGGTTGCTGAACGGCTCGGAGCGCAAGCGACGCTGAGCCTGATAAGAATGCTGACTACACATGGCTGGTTATTGTTGTTTGGTACGTGTAGATTGTTCCATTGGTGACTATCGCTTGAATTAAGAGCGGAAAGGTGTCACGGTTGAATACGGGCGGTGTAGCGTCGTATAGGGCTGGTGTGTTGGACGTAACCCGCCTTTTGTGTAAAAAGGCATTGACGTATTAAACAGTAATTTATGAAACAGGAAACACAGTAGCGGTCATAGATCGATTCCTAAGTCTAAGGCGTTAGCTTTTCTGCCTATGCTCCATTTCTGCTTCGTAACTGTTTCTTTGGTTGATTCTGAATCGTAGAGGTTGGTTCCAGGTGCCCTCTAATCAATCTTAGGTCTATCATTGTTGGTTTTAGGAGTTTTTCTTTTAATGAGTCTTGTTTTGAACTCTTCCTTCATCTTCATTTGCCTTCTTTTGCGGTTGTAGCCGATTGCGAAGGTGTGTGTTACATCTCGGATTTGCCTTAGCAGTAGCATCATCCGATTGTTCTTATCAAACCGCAGCGGCGTTGATTCGTCTGGCAGAAAAATCTCTTCATGTTCTTTGGCTAAGCCGATTAGCGGAAGTTGTAGTTCAAGCGATTTTAACGCTGATTGTGCCGCGGTGACCTGCCCAGGACCCCCATCTACAACCACCAAGTCTGGTAGCTGTGCCTTCTCTTGGGTTAACCGCTTGTATCTTCTCGTGACCACTTCTTTCATGGCGGCGAAGTCGTCTTGCCCAGTGAAGGTTTTGATTCTGAATTTGCGGTAGTTACTCTTGTCAGGTTTCGCGTCGGTGAACCGTACCATACCAGAAACGATGTGTTCCTGTCCGAGGTTTGACACATCAAAGCACTCTATTATGTGAGGCAGAACTGGAAGGTTCAGGGCAGTTTGCAAGTCAACCAGTGCGCTGTCTTCATCCAATGTGGATTCGATGTTCTTCTCCGCCAACTTGACGAGGCTGAGTTTGTCTGCTTTTCTGGGTATGATTAAGTTGACTGGGGCTCCCCTTTTTGAGGCGAGAAATTCTTCTAACGCTTTTTTCTCCGAGTTGCCTTGCCAGCAGGGGTTGTTGAGCAGAATCTCCCGTGGAATCAGATTGGTTGAGTAGAATGCTTTCATGAATTCCTGCTCAACT
This sequence comes from uncultured Candidatus Bathyarchaeia archaeon, assembly GCA_964655035.1. GTDB lineage: Archaea > Thermoproteota > Bathyarchaeia > Bathyarchaeales > Bathycorpusculaceae > SG8-32-3. The sequence continues at coordinate 2,678 of CAZZLA010000083.1, forward strand.
TGGGGCTGAAGATCCACCGAGAATTCTCTCTTACCCAGCAGTACGCCTTTGCGCACGCCCATTTGAACCACAAGGAGTTTTTGGCCAAGCTGCCTAAACGCCATAACGTCTTGGTCGAATCGCCGCTCGTTGTCCACAATCTGGCGTTCCGTGAGTAGCCTTATGGAAGCGATTTGGTTGCGCAACTCCAGCGCACGCTCAAACTCCAGTTCTTGGGAGGCAGCCTGCATCTGAGTAATTAGCATCTGGGTTGTTTTCTCATAGTTTCCGCCCAGAAAAGACCGCGCTTGGTCCACTTGCGCCGTATATTGTTCAAGTGATACGTTTCCGATGCAGGGTGCTGTGCACAAGCCGATGTGGAAGTTTAGGCAGGCGCGCTTGGGAAGTTTTCTGCAGACGCGAAGCTTGAACACTCTCACGAGGAGTCTTTGCAGGTCCTGTCTTGTGAATCCGTCTGTGTATGGTCCGAACGATTCGAGTTTGCGGGAAGTTTTTCTTGATGTGAAAATTCGGGGATAGGGTTCACGTGTGAGGGCTATGTACGCGTAGGTTTTTGCGTCTTTGAGGTTGATGTTGTACTTTGGCGTGTGCTGCTTGACCAGCTTGTTCTCCAGAAGGAGCGCTTCCACTTCGTTATTCACGACAATCCAGTCGATGTTGCGGATTCTGGAAACCAGCTTGCGTGTTTTAGTTTGCTGGTCGTTGTTCGAGTAGTAACTTCGTACGCGCTGGCGTATACTCTTGGCTTTTCCGATGTACAGAATTTCCCCATCTTCGTCCTTGAATATGTAGACTCCTGGGTCTGTGGGAATATCGGAGCTTTTGAATTCTGAAGGGGTCGCTATCGTTATCATCTATAATGGTTCGCCATCTTTGAGGTTTTCTCAGTTATTTTTAGATACCAGTCTTTTTAGGAATTTGCCCGTGTGCGATCGAACGCTTTCGGAAACTTCCTCTGGGGTTCCTTGGGCAATGACTTCTCCACCTGCTTCACCGCCTTCGGGACCTAAATCAATCAGGTAATCACAGTTCTTTATGACATCCATGTTGTGTTCTATAATGTAGACGGTGTTTCCCTTCGCCACGAGCCGATTCAACACTTTGATGAGGCGTTTGGTGTCGTCAAAATGCAGCCCAGTTGTAGGTTCATCGAGCATATAGACCACATGACCCGACTTGTGTTTGCTGAGTTCACGAGTTATTTTGACCCGTTGGCTTTCCCCGCCCGAAAGCGTGGTGGAACTTTGGCCCAGCTTTATGTAGCCTAACCCCACATCCAGTAATGTCTGCAATTTGCGTGAGACACGGGGCATATTCTTGAAGAATTCGCCTGCTTCCTCCACCGTCATGTTCAACACTTCTGAGATGTTCTTTCCCTTGTACAGCACACTAAGAGTTTCCTTGTTGTACCGTTTTCCCTGACACTCACTACATTGTACATAGACATCGGGCAAAAAGTTCATCTCGATACGCAATACGCCATTACCATGACAGGTTTCACATCTGCCGCCCTTCACGTTAAACGAGAAACGCCCTGGAGTGTAGCCGCGTGCCTTGGCCTCTCTGGTGGATGCAAAAATCTTCCTCACTTCATCGAAAAGCTTGGTGTAGGTAGCAGGGTTGCTTCTGGGCGTTCTCCCGATGGGGTCTTGGTTTATGACAATGACATTCCTGACGAATGAAGGAACATCTACGGCTCTGTGTTTCCCGACTTTGTCGATGCGCTCTCCGAACATCTCCCTCAAAACCGGCATTGCAGTCTGGTTCATGAGGGTGCTCTTGCCTGAGCCTGAAACTCCTGTGATTCCACACAATAAACCCAAGGGCAGATGGACCGTGAGGCTTTTCAGATTGTTCTCCTCCGCACCAATAACCGTTATGAAGCCCACGGGTGTTCTCCTCTCCAAGGGTATCTTAATCTTCAACTTTCCCGAGAGATACTTGCCCGTGAGGCTTCTCTTGTTCGCCATAATCTCTTCGGGCGCACCCTCAGAAACAACATGTCCTCCGTGAACACCCGCACCAGGACCCATATCCACGATATGATCAGCGCTTCGTATTGTCTCCTCATCATGCTCCACCACGATCAACGTGTTCCCTAAATCCCGTAGTTGATGAAGAGTGCTGATGAGCTTCGCGTTGTCCCTTTGATGCAGACCAATACTGGGCTCATCCAAAATGTATAGAACACCCATTAGATTGCTGCCAATCTGCGTGGCTAAACGAATCCTGTGCGCCTCGCCCCCAGAAAGCGTACGCGCAGCCCTGGAAAGCGAAAGGTAGCCTAAGCCCACATTCTTGAGAAAGCCCAAACGTTCGTTAATTTCTTTAAGCACCTGTTTGGCGATCGCCATCTCCTTTTCGTTCAATTGCGACGGTAAATTAAGGAAAAAATCTACTGCCTGTTCAATCGAGAGATCCGTGATGTCGATTATGCTCTTGTCCAGAATTCTCACGCCAAGAACCACTGGTTTCAAGCGCTTCCCCTTACAGGTATTGCACACACGGGACTTCATGAACTTCTCGATATGCTCTTTCCGCCATTCGCTCTCGGTTTGGTGGTAGAGCCTCTTGGTCTGTGGAATCACGCCTTCCCAACCGTTGCGCATCCACATGTTGGCGCCGTTCGACCAGTTGCCGTTCAGGGGTTCTTTGTCTCCATACAACAGCACATTAGTTTGTTTCTCAGTGAAGTCTCTGATGGGCGTGAAAAGGTCAAATCCATGTTTTTTACCAACAAGAGCTAGCTGTTGCGCTCTCCAGCTAAGTTCCATCTTACCATAAACCGCCAGCGCCCCATCCATAATAGCCTTGCTTCTGTCAGGAACTACAAGATCAGGAGAAACCTCCTTGATTTCACCTAACCCATGACACGTGGGGCAGGCTCCGAAGGGCGAGTTGAACGAGAACATCCGCGGCTCCAAACTTTCAAACACGATTTCAGGATGATTAGGACATGCGCCAAAGGTGCTAAACTTCGTTTCATCCTGGAACCGCTCTAGCTCCCGCTTCTTATCCGCATCAACGTTTTCAGCGTCAATCACAATCATGGTTCCTTTGCCGAACTGCAACGCCTGCTCCACGGCTTCAGCAATTCTGGAGCGCTCTTCATCGTCGATTTTCACCTTGTCGATTACGGCTTCTATCCAATGCTTTTCGTATCGAGCCAGCTTTACTTTCTCCTTAAGGGTGTCGACGCCGTAGATTTTTTGGTCCACCCTGATTTTAGTGTAACCCTGTTTCTTGAGATCGTCGAAAACCTGTTCATGCGTACCCTTCATTCCCCGGATGACGGGCGCGAGGAAAACCAGCGTCTTGCCTTGCTCTGCCATAATTAGGTTGGTGATGTTCTCTGGGCTCTGCGGTCGTATGGAGCTGTCGCATTTGGGGCAGTGGTGCGTGCCGATGCGAGCAAAAAGTAAGCG
>CAZZLA010000084.1:0-6035 GCA_964655035.1 uncultured Candidatus Bathyarchaeia archaeon
CTTCTCTTTCGGAAGCCCTTCCTGCTCTAGAGTTTCTACTGAAAAGTTGTCTCTGTAGCCTATGTTCATTACAAGGCGCGCGTAAGTCTCATGCTTTTCGATTAACCGGTCAAGCTCTGGAAAGTGGATGCCATACCATTCTCTAAGGCGGCCCATAAACAAGTTTGCTGTTCGGTCCAAATCGTCAAGTGTCTGAATAGCCTGAGCGATTACTAAATCTCTTTTTTCCGTTGCACCCTTAATCCTTAATTTGGCGAGTTCCATGCTGACATTGTGATTCCACAGGCTGAGTTCTTTTGAATCTTTAACAAAACCCGTTTCAACAGCGACCTCGTCCATGCGAGCGCGGAAAGCCTCAGACTCGAAGGGCTTCGAGATTTCCGTTTTAACGTTTAGGGTTCTTTGCGCTTCGTTAGCTATGTCCGCATTTTCGAAAACAAAAATATCATAGCCCGCGTTCTGCAGCGCAGTAATCAAAGATTTAACTTCGGAGATTTTCCTAGACTCGATTTTCATTAGGCTTTTGGCTGCCTGCTGTGGTTTTTGAGGAAACAACACCTTATCTGCGATGTTGCCCTGCTGGTCAAAAGCCACAACCGCGAAGGGAAATTGAACTATCACAGCTTTCATAGTCTAAGCCCCGTTACAAGCTAACTATTGCATGGCTCCGTCTTAATAAATAGTTGTTGATTGTTTTCAACAGTTGTATATACTCCGACTTCGTTATTTCCGCTTTCTGAACAGTTTCTTTCCGTCAAACTCTGTGACGTACTCGAAACCGACCTCCAACAGTTTGCAAGCTTCCTCAACAGTTGATGCAACTTTAACCGTGTATTCTTCGATTGACTCAGCGAAGAACGCCTTTTCCATATTAACATACATTTGTGTGTTTAGGATACTCTTGTGTCCCAGCAGTGCGCGCGCATGCCAATACTGATCAGAAGCGTCCTGTCCAACAGTACGTGCACAAGTCTTCTTTTCTAAGGTTCTTGTTGTTCGGTGCCTCAATTACTGCTTTGACCATTTCTTCCAAAGTAAGAAAACGTAATGTCGTGAACCCAATCCGCTTTCGTATCTCCTCTACCATCATCTTGTAATTTGGGTTTGCAGAATCAATATACTGCTTAAAACTATCGTCTTGTTCAATGCTTTCAAGACTTTTATGAGTTGCGAGGTCGCTGTTTTTGGTGGATAGGTCAAAAATGCAAGGATGAAGCTGCGGAGGAGAAGCTATTCTTCCGTGTATCTCTTTGGGTTCAAATGGCCAAATTTTCTCTCTAAGAAGATTTTGCAGTTGTGTTCCCCTTCTGATTGAGTCGTCAACAAGAAGTATCCTCTTGCCCTGTATTATCTGGGGATTAGGCACCTGCTTGTATTTTGCGATAAGCTCTCTTTGGCGCTGAACAGGGGGAATGTAACTCCTTCCCCAGCCTGGCGTATATTTGATTAATGGTCTCCTGAGAGGGGCAACTAAATTCATAACTCGATTTAAACTGGTCTCAAGTTCTTTTGAGTTAATCTCACCTTGGTTAAATTCGGAAAGAAGTTCTTGGACTTTTTCTTTGGCCAGTTCGATTTTTCTTTTAACGTATCCCACTGAGTGAGGAAGACCAGAATCAGCAACACCTAAAACTAAATCAGCTACTATATCATCGTCTTCAGCCAAAAACCCGCCGCAACGTTCTCTAACGATTTCGGAGTTTACGCCATAGAAGTCTGATGCTGGAAAACCTGAGTAAATGTGAAGAAAAGGACAGAACCTCTTTTTGCCATAGGTAGGTTCCCTTGTCTTCAAGCCCTCTTCTCCAAATGAGACTATTTCACGGTAATCAAGAAACTTTGCAACCTGGTATCCCAAGTTTGGAAAGCACGTAGTCTCGGAAGCAACTGCCCAGCTTTGTTTCTTACATCCAACTACCAACGGAAAGGTATCTCCAGCTGCATATATGACTCCCTCCTTTTCAGAAAGTACAATAAGAGATATTGAACCTGTAATCTTCTCGTACATTTTTTCTATGCCATCAGCTATACTGGCTCCTGTGCATATTAGCTCGCCGACAATCTCGGTCTGGTTAAGAATACTTGTGCTTGTCTTTTGACTTGACTTCTTGAAGGTTGCTCCTTTTTCTATGAGTTCGGCATACAACTCTCGGGAGTTCTTAATCAAACCAATCGTGCAGAGGGCAAAATTGCCTATTTTTGTTTCGAATTTGATTGGTTGTTCCTCTCTTGTGTCACTGATAACGCCTATTCCCAACTTGCCTTTCAGTTTTCCATAGTATTTGCCGAATTTTGTCTTAAACTGACTGTTGCTAATATCATGATAAAGAATTTCAATTTCATCGTCGAGTAGAGCTAGCCCGCCCACTTCGGTTCCAAGATGAGTGTTATAATCGGTTCCGAAAAACAAGTCCTTTGTGCAACCGTCTTTTGAGGCTACTCCAAATAGACCACCTAACATACTCTACACACCGTTATGCTTCGGTTACAGTCTTAGCCTAAAAGTTTTTCCTAAATAGTTACGCCATTCAATTTCTAATTGAAAAAGCGCGCGCCCTGTTTAAGCTAAGTCAAAAGAAAAAGGGGCATCAATTTTGTTCGCTAATGTAGAAAGCGAATACTATGCAATAGGCAACAAATGCACGCATAGAGGCTGCAAACTCTCAAAAGGCACGCTCAACGAAGAAAACGTCAAATGCTCTTGCCATAGCTACCGGTTTAACATAAAAACTGGTGAGGTAGTTGGTGGTCCCGCAACTAAACCCGAGCAGAAATATAAGTCAAAAGTGGAAGAAGATCAGATTCAAATTAACGCATAGAACTTAACTTTTCCCTTTTCTGCAAGTGCTTGGTCTTCTATGCCTTGAGGAGCGCGAGGTTATTATCTAGATAACAACAAGGGCTGGTTTAGACTGTTACTTCACGACGGTTTAAACCCTGCCCCAATTAGCGCGCGCTAGAAGAAGATGCCCAAGATTTCATGCTTCTATTAAGAAAATTATCCAGTAATTCTTCGAGACAGACTGGCCCCAGTACTTGAAGTTCATACTTAACTCTTACAGTTGGTTTTTCCATTTTGAACAATCTTCCTAAATCAATAGGAGTCCCAATCAAAACAACATCACATGGCGTAGCCCTGATGGTCGCCTCGAGTTCAGCAATTTGTTTTTCGCCATACCCAACTGCGGGAAGAATACGACCCATATGTGGGTATTGCCTATACGTCCCCCTTATCGAACCCACAGCATAGGTTTTGGGATCCACAAGTTCTTTTGCTCCAAAAACTTTTGCGGCGATTGCTGCAGCGCCATAGGGCATGCCCCCATGCGTCACGGTAGGCCCATCCTCGATAGCCAAAACTCGTTTTCCTTTAATCAATTCGGGGTTTTCAACCGTTATTGGTGAAGCTGCCTCCAAAACCATCGCGTCTGGATTCAATGAGACTATGTTCTTTCTTACCTGCTTAACTTTAGCGGGATCAGCAGTATCGACTTTGTTTATGATCAGTATATTTGCCAGCCTCAAATTTACCTCGCTGGGGTAAAACTTCATCTCATCTCCAGCACGGTGTGGATCGGCAAGAACTATATGCAGATCGGGTTTGAGAAAGGGAATATCGTTGTTGCCGCCGTCCCAGACTATGATTTCAGCCTCTTTTTGGGCTTCTTTAACTATTTTTCCGTAATCCACACCTGCATAAACAATTATCCCTTTTTCAATGTGAGGCTCATATTCTTCTCGTTCTTCAAAGGTGCATTCGTTCTTGTTCAGGTCTTCATAAGAAGCGAAGCGTTGCCAAACCTGTTTTTTCAAATCCCCATACGGCATTGGATGCCTTATGACGACAACCTTCAATCCTTTATTTTTCAGAATTTGGGCGATTTGACGCGAAGTTTGGCTTTTGCCAGATCCCGTTCTAACAGCGCATATTGAGACCACTGGGATTTTCGATTTCAACATTGTTTGTTCGGAACCCAGTAAACAAAACGATGCGCCCTTACCAAGTACAAGTGAAGCTTTTTGCATCACATACTCATTTGTGATGTCACTATAGGCGAAAACCACCTGGTCGATTCTGAACTGAGTTATTAATTTTGGCAATTCTTCTTCAGGATAGATGGGTATTCCCTTTGGATAACGCTTGCCTGCGAGTTCCGGCGGGTAGGCTCTGCATTGTATTCCAGGAATCTGGGCAGCGGTAAAAGCCACCACGTCAAAGGCGCTATTGTTTCTAAAGCACAAGTTGAAGTTGTGGAAATCTCGACCAGCAGCTCCCATGATTATGATTCTCTTCGGCATACTAAATGCTCCACAGTAGCTTGTCAAAAGAAACTATTGAAACAATTCTTATAAAACTTAATGCTGAATTTGAGCGAAAGAATGCTCGCGCGCATAGCTACTTTATACCTTTATGATAGCTTCAAAAATCAGCAATTTTTTAACTCTAAAATGATTGAGCTATTTTGTTTGGCGTCGGGGTAATTGTAGAAAAAATTCTTGCCAACGGCGCGCGCAATAATACGAGACTTTGGCGAACTCGGGTCGACAGTTAATATTTCTCCCAGTCTGTGTGTATATTGTCCACCCGATTGCTCACCCTAACCTCTCTGAAGAGTTTACCCTTCTCTTCTCGCTCCCTGTTCTCTATGATCACGTCAGCGAAGCGTTTCACAACATTGATGTCCACTTCACTGTGGATGTCAGCCTTCACGATGAAGATAACCGTATGATTCATTATTCTCGCGGCGGAGGCTACATCAGAGTAGAACTTGTAGAAGAGACTCTCATCCATATGGGGGATCATGTTATCGAGGAAGTCGCCCAGAATGACTGGCCTGTTGTCTTCAGGCAGGCTCTCTAAGGTTTTGTTCAGGAAGACACTCACCATCGAAGGGTCTTCGGGGGAGAGGATGGAATAATCGAGCTTCGACACACCGGAGATTGTGGTGACCCAGCCGATCTTCGCTTCCTTAGGAAGGGACAGCTGCGTTGGTGCAGTTGGACCTAGAAGCAGGATGGGCGCGCATTTGATGTCTAGATGGTAAGTCAGTTCGTGGACAATTTTTTCGGCTCCGATGTTTCCTTTGATGAGAATGGCTATAACGCTATACTGCTCTATGGGCTTCTTTAGACCGTGTAGGAACAGGGCACGGGTGGCAAAGGAGAAGATCTCTCCGATCTTGGGTGTTCTTCCGAGAAGTCTGTACAGGTAAACGAGGTTCACGGGTATCCCCACCGCGAAGACGACGGCGACAGATAAGAACATAAGTTCTGGAAAAAAGGTGTAGGTGACTACAGACACCAAGATGCAAGAGATACCCATAAAACGCATTACAGGATTTTTACCTTCCATAGCCACCGTAAGTATTATCAAACCAATCAGTACCATCCAGACCATCCATGCAGAAAAAAAACTTGTTGAGAAATAAAATGAGAGTAACCGAATGAAGCCTCCCAACGCAATGTAGACACCAATAAGGAGGTTTTCTGTCCTTGGGGCACGATAGAAACCTGAAACCGCTATTGCACAGCCTAAAACAATCCATCCCACTGGGAAGAATGTAGACGCAAAGGATAGGCTAATCAACGTCGCTGCAATGCTCGAGGAGCCACCAAGAATCAAGCCCCTTTCACGATACCAGATCCCATGGTTGATGAAACCAGCAGATATGGCAACTGTCCAAACGGCCTCTATTTGATCCACTGTCATTCCCTCCGGAGCCAAGATTGTTACTAGAAAGGCGACGAAGAAACTAGCAGCAAAACCGATCGAGACCCGCATATCGGCGGGAGTGTGATTCGGCACCTTTACCCATCTCCTTTTCGGTTAACCATGACTCTCTTTCAACACCACCTTATCCGAGCTCCCACTCGCAGTAAGGGTCACCCATCGCTATGCACCTTGTCTCTTTAACGTGCTGGTTTCTGACGGTCGAGAAGAAGCCGTTGAGAAAGCCTGTGGTGAAGAAGCACGAAGGTTCTTCGGTTTTTAGTCCAAAGGTTTCGCAGTTCTCCTTCATCCGTATCGTCTCACC
>CAZZLA010000085.1:0-5908 GCA_964655035.1 uncultured Candidatus Bathyarchaeia archaeon
ATAGTACAATCAGAGGACCCTGCATAATAGGAAAAAACGCTCTAATCGAAAACTCATTTGTGGGACCATACACAAGCATCGGAGATAACTCTGCAGTCCTCAACTCTAACATTGAAAACTGTGTACTACTCGAAAGCGTTATCATAAAGGATGTAGAACGGCTTGAAGACAGCCTACTCGGCAAAAATTCAACCGTAGCTAAGAATAAAAGGAACAGAACCATCAAACTTCATATAGGCGATTACTCAGAAGTGGAAGTATAAATCGCAAGCCAAAATGAACAAAAAACTGTTAAAACCTGTCCCTCAAATATAATTCCGAGACAAAATAAAATCTGGAATACCCATGTTAAAAGGAATAATGATCAAACCAATAAAGCGCTTTTCGGATGAGAGAGGTTTCTTTACAGAAATAATGCGAACCGACTGGAAAGACCTCTTCGCAGAAGAAAAAATCGCACAAGCGAACCTCTCGTTAACTTATCCTGGTATTATTCGAGCTTGGCACAAGCATTTGCGAGGGCAAACGGACTACTTTATAGCTCTAAAGGGCACCATTAAAATATGTGGCTACGACGAGAAAACAGGTGAACTGAATGAGATAATCTCCACAGGTCAAGATTTGCAAATAGTTCGCATGCCCGGTCACTATTGGCACGGTTTCAAAGCTTTTGGCAATGAACCGGCAATGCTACTTTATTTCACTACTAACTTGTACGATTATGCCAATGCTGATGAAGAGCGCAGACCTTGGAACGATTCAACTCTCATACCACAATCCATAAACGGCAAAGGCGACGATCCACGCGTGGGAAAGCCTTGGAATTGGAACAAACCACCACATAAGTGAATAATATGAAACTTCTCGTAACGGGCGGCTTAGGCTTTATCGGAAGCAACTTCTGCAGACACATACTCAAGAAACACCCTGACTATGAATTGATAAACGTAGACAAAATAGGCATCGGCGCCAACCCAGCAAACTTGCGGGATCTAGAAAATGAAAAAAGGTACAGCTTCATTAAAGGTAACATCTGCAACCCTCAGTTTATGCATAAAGTAATTCCAGATGTGGATGCTCTAGTAAACATCGCCGCGGAAACTCATGTGGATCGAAGCATAGCTGACCCATATCTGTTCCTCCTGAACAACACGATAGGCACCTTCACAGTCTTAGAGGCTGTAAGAAAACATAATAAACGAATTAGATTGATTCATGTGTCAACCGACGAAGTCTATGGGCAAGCGCTTGAAGGTTCGTTCACAGAAAACGACCCGCTTACCCCATCGAACCCTTATTCAGCCTCAAAAGCCGCAGCTGACCTGTTTGTGTTGTCGTACTACAAAACCTACGGCTTGAACGTTTCCATCACAAGATGTACAAACAACTTTGGATCCTATCAGCTTCCAGAAAAGTTCATTCCCAAAACGATTATCCGCGCCTTAAGAAACCTGCCTATACCAATTTACGGCTCAGGAACTAATATCCGTGACTGGATTTACGTGCAAGACCACTGTGAAGCCATAGACACAGTTCTGCGGGAAGGAAAAGCTGGTGAAGTGTACAACGTGTCAGCTGGAAATGAAATTCCCAATATTGAAATCGCCAAAAAAATCTTGGCGTTGCTGCATAAACCGGAAAGTTTGATTACTTTTGTGGAAGATCGCCCAGGTCACGACGTAAGATACAGTTTGGATTCAATGAAAACACGATCCACGCTAAGATGGCAACCCAAGTTTTCTTTCAAGCATTCATTGGAGTCAACCGTCAGGTGGTACGCTGAAAATGAACAATGGTGGACCCCACTCGCCACAGACCCCATTCTTCATCCAACGCCTTGGAAACTGAGCGGTGTCAATTGAAACTTCTGATCACAGGCGCAAGCGGTCTATATGGTTCAAAACTTGCTAAAATAGCCGCTGCAAGAAGCTACGAGGTCCACTCTGGATACAGCAGAGACCAACCTGCTTATGGCGCTTCTATTCAGTTTGATGTTTCTGACAAAAATCGGGTCGAAGAAGTACTCCAAAAAGTTGATCCAGAAGTTGTGGTTCACGCTGCCGCACTAACCAATGTTGACGCATGCGAAAAAAACAAGGATCTCGCCTGGAAAATAAACGTTGAAGGCACCCGAAATATTGTTGAAGCCATTAAGGCGACCAACGTTTTTTTAGTCTACATATCCACGGACTACGTATTCGATGGGAAAACAGGATTATATAAAGAGACTGACAATCCCGAACCAATTAATTATTATGGGCTAACCAAGTTGAAAGCCGAAGAGATTGTTAAAGACTTTGCTGAGGAATACTGTGTTGCAAGAGCCAGCGTTGTCTACGGTTCAACTCCTGCAGCAGGCAAAGTTAACTTCGCCTTATGGGTGCTTAATAAACTCAAAAGGAATGAACAAACAAAAATCGTAACTGACCAGTGGAACTCGCCCACTCTAAACACCAATATGGCTGAAATGACTCTGGAAATCATAGAGCGGAAATTAACTGGAATCTTCCATCTCTGTGGAGCTACGCGCATAAACCGATACGACTTTGCCAAACAAATAGCAAGTTCCTTCAATTTGGATTCAAACCTAATATGCCCCGCCACATCAGCGGAGTTCTCATGGGCTGCACAAAGACCACAAGACTCCTCGCTTGACACGGCAAAGGCTCAGCAATCCCTAAGAAACAAACCTCTCCCAATTAGCTCTGCATTAGAAATAATGAAAGATGAATTGGCAACTATCTCTTGATGGGTTTTTCTATGAAAAAGTAGTATGTCGTGCTTCGTCACCTAGGAACGATATTGCCACTGCCTCTCACTGGTTTTAGGTGGCAAGAGGTTTCGCGGCGGCAACGTATTTTTTGAACGTGAAGATTTCTTCGAAGGAGGCGCCCAGCCAAACGACGCTTACGCAGCCGACTATTACGGTTGGCAGCAATACTATTAGGTGGCTTATAACTCCCATAGCCAGAAGCAAGTCAGCCTGTGTCACTCCCAGCAAGGTGAAAATCACCACCCAGAAGGCTTCATAGGATCCTACGTAACCTGGCGTCGCGGGCATGATGTGTGAAACCGACATGAGCACGCCGCCGAGAGTTGCAGCCACAAAGGGCATGGGGTAGTTAAACGCTAAAAATGTCAAGTAGATTACTGAGGTTTGGGTCAGCCACAAAATCCACGTTAAAGCCATATTCGCCGCAAACATTTTCGGGTTTTGACTGAGTCCCTGCAATCCCTTAATCAGTGAACTTGTGAAATCTGCTATTCTGGGGGCGTATTTTTTGACGAGAGGGATTTTAGATGTGATTCCAGTGACTAGTCTTATGATCAGGTCTTCTTTTTTTACGCCCACGATTATGACCGCAAGTATTGCGGCTATGAGCAGCCCTACTGCTGTGAAGATGTCTCCGACCATGTTGGATAGTCCGACTTGGGCGGAAACCAGAAACATGGTTACAATGCCTATGCTGAGCAGTCCTATCAGGTCTAATGTGCGTTCCACTACTATGGACGAAAAGCCCGAAGCGAACCCTGTGCCTTCTTTTTCACCTAGAATGTAGGCTCTTACGAATTCTCCCAGTCTGATCGGGACTAAAGTGTTAACCATGGAACCGACGCCGGTGGACCAGAACGTGGTGCTTACGCGAACGTTTTTCTTGACGGGGTGCAGCAGGAGTTTCCAGCGTATCGCCCTTAGAACGTATGCTGGTAGGATGATTAACGCGGCTGCGGCAAGCCACAATGGTGAGGCAGAACCGATTGCTGCTCCAATTTTGTCTATTCCTGTCCACCATATCAAAACGATTAGTAGTAGGATGCCGACGGCGAGAGACGCGCCTATTCTGATCGTGTTTTTTTTGTTAGACCCCAGAGCATCCACCTTAGGTCCTGACTAGGTAATGGAAATTATTAAAGGGTTATCCATTTCGCTTTTTTTTAGATTTTTGACTGGCTGTTGGAGGATTGTAGGCATCGCGTGAAATTAAACGCAACAAACAATAAATTAATCGCAACCCGAATAATGCACGACGAAAGCGAGGTATCAACATGAAGTCAGCTGCAAAGCAGATTGCCCGACAAAGAATTCAGATTCTTTTTCAGCAAGCTAAAAAAGTCTACCGCGATAATCCTCAGCTTTCCAGCCGCTACGTTGAGACTGCACGTAAAATAGCTATGGCAGCAAAAATACGCTTGCCAACAGTGTACAGGCGCCAGATCTGCAAGAACTGCAATATGCTGCTTGTGCAGGGCGCCAATTGCAGGGTGCGGATAAAACAGAAAAGGGAGCTTCACGTAGTAGTAACCTGCCTCAACTGCGGTTACCAGACGCGGATGCTCTTGAGGAAGAAGAAGGAGAAGGAAAGACTTGAGCAAAATAACTACCCGAATGAAACGCCACGTTAGGCACGTACTGAAGGACGAGAAACCTACGATAAGGGTAGGTAAAGAAGGCTATACGCCTCGACTTTCAGGTGAGATTGAGAATCAGCTTTTAAAGAATAAGATGGTTAAGGTCAGGATTCTGCCGAGCGCACTGCAAAATGACACCGCAAAAGCTATTGCGACGAGAGCTGCTGAGGATGCTGGTGCCGCGTTGGTTGAGGTTCGAGGGCACGTTTTCATTCTTTACCGGCGGCATAAGAAGCCGCTGCCTTAGTGTTGCTTCGTTTTGAAAACGTAAGTAGTATTGTCGTGTCCATGTTGAAGAAGATGTGGTTTTTTCTTTTTCACATGTTTCGCCGTGTCATTTGTCTACGGGAAAAATTAGGTCATTGGATGACGCCATATCGCTTCCAATATGCCTTCGGTGAGCGTTTTTTTGCTCATATGCCTCGCAAAGTCGGAAACAACGATTATTCCAACCAGTTTATGCTGTTCTACCACTGGGAGTCTTCTGATTCCGCTGTTTACCATTTTCCTCGCCGCCTCTTTAAGTGAAGCCTCGGGACCAATGGTTATGAGTGGTTTTGACATCACGTCTGAGATTTTCGTGTCTAGAGCTGTTTTTTTCGCCACCACCCTTCTGACGAAATCTCTTTCAGTGACTATTCCCCTCGGAATCTCGCCCTTCAAGACCACTACGTCTCCTACTTCTTTCTGGCTCATGAGTTCTGCGGCTTCAAAAACCGTCTTCTCCGCGTTAATAATTAAGACGCCTTTCGTCATAAAATCTTTTACTTTTGGCATAACTTTCAAGAAAATATACTCTTCAGTGGATAAAAGGTTTGCTTCAGTTTCATTTTCTCCCCAAACAGCAGCCTGCAGTTCACTCACGATTTCAAGCTATATATAAGGGGCTATAGTTTCGTGCGAGTGATAGTTCTCCCAGAGAATATTTATATTAGGCTTAATGATTTTACTGCAAGGAAAAACTAGAAGGAACCAAGCATATTGACAACTCCTTACGACGTTCCAGCATCACAATTCATCGAAAAACTAGCCAAATACCTCAGGGAAAACGTTGACGAAGTACAGCCTCCAGCATGGGCAAGCATGGCCAAAACAGGCACCCACGTGCAAAAGCAACCTCAGAACCCCAACTGGTGGTACACACGCAGCGCTGCGATACTGCGCAAAGTCTACGTTCACGGTCCCTTAGGGCTTGAGAAACTGCGAGCCGATTATGGAGGAAGAAAAGACTTCGGTGTCAAGCCAGAGCACGCAGTTAAAGCGGGCGGAAGCAACATCCGAAAAATCCTCCAACAGCTTGAAGCCGCAGGTTTAATTCAAACCGAAAGCTCTAAGGGAAGAAAAATGGCCCCTAAAGGAAGGAAACTTCTGCAGGAAGTGGCTGAAGACTTGCAGAAAGAGCTGGTGAAATCGGTTCCCGAGCTCAAGAAATATCAGGGCGAATGAGATGTCGGATGAAGCGCTTGAGGAGATTCGCAGAAGAAAACTTTTGGCCATG
>CAZZLA010000086.1:0-5810 GCA_964655035.1 uncultured Candidatus Bathyarchaeia archaeon
AGGAGGTTATCTTGATTTGTCAGCACCTGCACAAGCTGGCGGGGTGCCAGTTCTCGTATTAAGGGAAGGATCAAACAGGTCTCGTGGAAGAGAGGCGCAACACGCAAACATAACTGCTGCGAAAGTCGTGGCTGAAAGCGTAAGAAGCGCCCTAGGACCTAAAGGCATGGATAAGATGCTTGTGGACAGCTTCGGCGATGTTACGATAACAAGCGATGGCCGCACAATTCTAGATGAAATGGACATTCAACATCCAGCAGCCAAGATGCTGGTCGAAGTTGCCAAAGCACAAGATAACGAAGCAGGCGACGGAACCACATCAGCCGTCGTAATAGCTGGCGAGCTTCTAAACAAGGCTGAAGAGCTAATAGACAAAAACATACACCCAACCATAATAATCGACGGGTACAAAAAAGCCGCAGAAAAAGCGTTGGAAACTCTGGAGAAAATAGCGATACCCGTGGACCTGAAGAAACGGGATTACTTGAAGAAAGCCGCCGTAACGTCTATGGCAAGCAAAATCGTGGCTGAATACAAAGAGTACTTAGCGGACATAGCGGTCAAAGCTATGCTGGAGGTTGCAGAAAAAGAAGGCGACACATACAAGGTGGACGTGGAAGACGTCAAAGTTGAAAAGAAAAACGGTGAATCCCTCGGCGACACAAGCCTGATAAACGGCATAGTCCTGGACAAAGAAATCGTGCATTCTGGCATGCCTAAACGAGTGGAAAAAGCCAAAATCGCATTACTTGATGCGTCTTTAGAAAATGAAAAGACGGAATATGACGCAAAAATTAACATTGAAACACCTGATCAGATTGAAGCGTTCCTCGACCAGGAAGAAGCGATGCTTAAAGACATGGTTAACAAAATTGTAGCTGCAGGCGCCAACGTTATTATTTGCCAAAAAGGCATCGATGACATGGTTCAGCATTTTCTTGCCAGAAAAGGAATAGTAGCTGTTCGAAGGGCGAAAAAGTCAGACATGGAAAAACTAGCAAAAGCCACGGGCGGAAAAATAGTAACCAAATTGGACGACATTAAATCAGCGGATCTTGGATACGCAGCGCTCGTAGAAGAACGCAGAATCGGGGACGACAAAATGACTTTCATCGAAGGCTGCAAACATCCGCGGGCAGTTACACTTTTGATACGAGGCGGAACAAACCGTATAACGGCAGAGGCGGAGCGTTCAATCCATGATGCTTTGTGCGTAATCAAGGACATACTTGAAGAACCCAAAGTAGTAGCGGGAGGCAGCGCTCCAGAACTTGAAATGGCAAGCACGCTCAAGAAGTACGCGGAAACTTTGCCGGGAAGAGAGCAGCTGGCGGTTAAAATTTTTGCAGACGCTTTGGAGACTGTCGCGATAACGCTTACGGAGAACGCGGGTTTAGACCCGATAGACATACTGTCAGAATTAAGGTCCAGACACGAGAAAGGGGAAACTTGGGCGGGCATAGAAGTCCTAGAAGGAAAAGTCCAAGACATGGCAAAGAAAGGTGTTTTCGAGCCGATCACAGTTAAAAAGCAGATAATTAAGTCAGCAACCGAAGCGGCTTCAATGATTCTTAAAATCGACGATGTGATAGCCGCTGGCAAAATGAAGGCGCCTCCAATGCCACCGGGAGGAGGAGCTCCTGGCGGAATGTATCCGGGCGCTGGAGAGTATTAGAACACGTCTAAAAAAGAAAAAATATCTGTGGGTCCTCCGAAAATAACGCGGTTTGAGAAAGCAAGAATAGTGGGAGCTAGGGCTCTTCAGATTTCTATGGGTGCCCCTATACTTCTCGAGGTTAACGAAACCATTTCAAACCCGATTGACATAGCCTTGGAAGAATTCGAAGGCGGAATCTTGCCCATAACAATCAGAAGGACGCTGCCGGACGGAACTTTCCAGGATATTCCGTTGAAGTGGCTCCTCAAAAGTTAAATCTGCGAACCTTTAATTTTCTTGGCTTCTTCAAGAGTCGCGCAGATTCCTTTCCAGTGGGCGCCTTGCCAATAGACGCTACCACATTTTGGACACAGCCAAAATTCCTCGTAATGGGCAAATGTGTTTTTTTCCACTTTGTCTGCAAGCTTCTCTTTAGGTGTCGATTGAATTTGGGTGTTGCATTTTGGACAACGAGAACGATTCAAGTCTATCGCCAAGGAAAAACCGAAACGCGCAGCAAGCCCAGCTAGTTTCTCAGCTTCTGTCTGTCCTTCCACATAGAAAGCGTCAATTCCTTTGGCTGAGGCGCGTTTGTAAAGTTCTAAATCTCTTGTGAGGAGAACAAGATGCTCCTTTTCAGCCGCGGCAATCAGTTCTGCGTCTTCAGATTGATTGGAGTATTTGACGTCTTGCCCTATCATGCGAAGCCATCGGGTCAGTTTTCCAAGCATACCATCCGCGACGAATTTCACGCGCGATCTCCCCGAATTATGCTGCCACTGCCTGCTTCCGCCACGATTTCTTGTTCCTCCATGATTAATAATCCGTTAACGAAGGTTTTCACGGGTTTACCTTGCACTTCCCAGCCGTCAAAGGGTGAGTACTTCGCTTTGGAATGGAATTTTGACGCGTTAATTCTGAATTTACGGTTGAAATCTACAACGGTTAAATCTGCTTTTCTTCCTTGTTCTATGCGGCTGCGGTCTTTTAGGTGGAAGATTTCTGAGGGTTTTTCTGAAAGTAGATGAACCACACGCGCCAGTGATATTCGGTTCTTTCTAACCATAGTCAACATAAGAGGAAGAGTGGTTTCAAGACCGGGCACGCCAACTTTAATGTCCCAAACAATGCCAGCGGACTTCTCACTTAAAGCGTGAGGGGCATGATCCGATCCGATAACGTCAACCCAGCCGTCAGCAATTCCTTTCCAAAGCGCTTCAATTTGGCTTTCGCCGCGGAGAGGCGGCATCATTGTTAACATTAAGCCGCGGCGCTCAAAATCGATGCTTGACAACAAAAGATGCTGGGGGGTCACTTCACAGGTTATGTTCCTGCCGGATTTTTTCGGCTCAATGACGGCGTTCAAGCCCTGTTCGGTCGTCATGTGGCAGAAATGCAATCGCACACCGGTTTGCGCACTTATCTTCAACAGGTGCTCAACCGCTTTAAGCTCCACACGTTCAGTATGAGCCTTGAGGAACGCTTTTGCGTCATGCCGCTTGGCTCGTTTCAGCCTTTCTTCGTTCTCCGTCAAAAACGCTTTGTCTTCCGCATGCACCGCAACTGGAACATCTGTTTCGGCGACTTTTGTAAACGCTTCTTGCAAGGCTTTATCGTCGTCAACGTTTAATCCGCCAATTTGGCATGCCATGAAGAGTTTGAAGCCTACGGCGCCCTGAGCCACAATACCTGTGACCTCGCCCAAGTCGTTTGGAAATTCGGAGTAAAAGCCAACATTAACGAGAACGCTTCGTTCCGCGATTCGCATGCGATTTTTCAAGGTTTCCGCGCTCATGGTCACGGGGGCGTTGTTAGGCATGTCCAAAACGGTGGTCATCCCTCCCGCGGCAGCGGCGGCTGTTCCTGTGTAGAAGTCCTCTTTGTATGCTTTTCCTTCATCGCGAAGGTGCACGTGAACGTCAATCAAGCCTGGAAGGACTAGCATGTTTCTGAGATTGATTTTCTCGTCGGCGTTTGGCATGTGCGTTTCTTTGCCTATTTTGAAGATTTTGCCATTTTCGATGGCTATACTGCAGTCAACTAAGTTCGTGTTCAGGTACGCTTTGGCGTTTGTCAATACGGAATCAACAATCAAGTTAAACGCGCTCTGCTGTGAATAACGAATAAGGAAGATAATAAGTTTGTTTTGAATGGAATGAGCTACCGCGTGGTTGTGAATTGTTAACGCTTATCTTTCGTTTTCTAATTCGATGCGGCAGTCTTCGCATAAGTTCTGTCCATTAACGTCTTTCAAGTTTTCTGAGAATACGCCGCAGCGGTCGCAGTATCCAGAAAGAGGCGTTTCTTCTTCTTCGGTTTCCTCAGCTTCAACGGCACCTTCGATGCGGCTTCTTTCTTGAATCATTTCTATTAGCTCCGGCATCACGGCGAGAATGTCTTTGCTTGAAACTAGTCCTACGAGGTTGCCTTTGTAGGTCACGCCGAGTCTTCTGATGTTGAGTCTGCTCATTCTTCTTGCGGCTTCGCTTACTGTCGCGTCTGGTTCTATGGTGACTAACGGGGAAGTCATGATTTCCTTCGCTTTGATGGCGTCAGGCTTGAGATTTTTGGCTAGAACTCTTATCACCAAATCGCGTTCTGTTAAGATGCCGACGGGGTTTCCAGCCTTGTTCGTGACTATAACGCAGCCTAATTCGTTTTCATCCATGATGTGAGCAACTTTGTTTGAAGTTGCGTCTTCATCTAAAGTTACCACGGGACTGCTCATGACGTCTTTAACGATCATTCTTGTTCTTAATCCAATTTCAGACATCGCTCAGCCTTCCAACAAGTTTTACCAAGTTTGGCTTTCACTTTTCAAGATAGTAATCGCACATTTAAGAGTTGCTAACTCCAATAGTGAAAATGTGTCTCTGAGGCTATCATGGAAATTTTATTAGTGTGTGGGATAAACAGCATAACTTGAGAGTGAGATATGGCATGTTGAGGACAAACGTTGACAAACTTGTGAAGATATCAGTCATGGGAGAAGTGGCGAGCCCATTCGTTAGCAGGTCAGTTTACAATGTTTCAGCCACGGGAACGCCATCCATTTTGCCTGGAGTCGGCGGGATAACCTACAATCTCAGGGTTGGCGACCTAGCGTGCGGTTGGGAAGCTGACCACGTTGAACCCTGTGTCAGCACGGAAAACAAGGAGAATGATGCACGGCATGGGCAAATAGCAAACACAGCGTTCAACATACTGTCATGTGTTGGTAACGAGGCAACCGTTGTGACTGGTGACGCGAAAGGCAGCAAAGGCATTGTCACGGGTAAGCACGGCGGTATAGAACATGTACTCGTGGATTTTCAACCAGAAACCTTAGAAAAGCTGTTGCTGGGCGACAAGATTCTTGTAAAAGCTTATGGAGTTGGCTTGAAGCTAACAGATTTTCCAGACATAAAAGTGATGAACATGGACCCAGGCTTTTTGGAAGCGCTAAATCCGAAACCGAACGGGGAAAAGTTGGAGGTGCCTGTGGCACACATGGTTCCCGCGGCTATAATGGGTTCAGGACTAGGAGCAAACCAGGTGTTCTCAGGCGATTACGATATACAATTGTTTGATGAGAAGGTGATAGAGCAGTACGGGCTTGAAGATTTGAGGCTCGGCGATTTGGTGGCTATAATCGACGCAGACCACTCTTTCGGGAGAATTTATCGGCAAGGCGCGATTTCCTTGGGCATAGTGATACACACGAACTGTGTCACTGCAGGTCACGGACCAGGAGTAACAAGCCTAATGACCTCATCATCAGGTAGAATAATACCTAAAATTGATGCTAAAGCCAACATCGCTTATCTCTTGAAGGTAAGAGCAGATATATAAAGCAGTAATTTTACTATTCTGCTTGTAAAGAACCTAAGAGGTCAATATCAATTGCCGTTTAAACGAAAGAGCCGAGGAAGATCGAAAGGAAGCAAAGGAAGCAGCGGTCTTGTACAATGCGTCGGTTGCGGGCAGATGGTGCCGCGTGACAAAGCTAAGAAGTCTACGCGCCGAGTTTCCTTTGTCGAGCCTCAGTTGGCTAAGGAGTTACGACAGAAAGGCACATATATGTGCTCGTGGGTAGACACAAAATATTATTGTATTTCATGTGCGGTACATCGAGGACTAGTTAAAGTTAGAGCTGAAAACGAAAGGCGCTCGC
>CAZZLA010000087.1:0-5808 GCA_964655035.1 uncultured Candidatus Bathyarchaeia archaeon
GCACACTGGCGCTGGGATTAAAATACTTGAAAACAACAGCCGCCCAGGCGACCCCGAAATCATCAACATCCTACCCATCCTGAAAGACGATTTCGTCGATATCTGCTTCAGAATTATAGAGGGCAACTTGACGAGCGTTGAGTTAGAGAAGTCTGCGACAGTTCTAACCTATAAAGTTCCGCCTGGTTACGGAGGCTACGCAGATGTCTATCCAAATCAAGTTGATGAAGCGGCTGTTGACGCACCCGTTGACTTATCAAAAGCTTATTCATTGGCCAGCAAATACTGCGACCGAATCCGCGTGTACCCAGCAGCCATGGAAGTCCGAGACAACAAAGTTTACGCGTTGAAGTCCCGAGCGGTGGGCATTTTAGGCGTCGGCGAAACCATTGAGGAAGCGCGAAAAGTATCGCTAGATGGCGCACAAGCGATTAAGGGTGGCGCTTTGTGGAACAGAACGGACATAGCCTCAAAACAGCACATAGCACAAAGCGTAAGCCACATGAAACGGTTGAGGCTCAAGCTTTGAAGCGCGTTTTCATATCAGACTGCGAAGGACCAATAAGCAAAATCGACAACGCCTACGAAATCACAGCACAGTTCGTTCCGAACGGCGATAAACTCTTCACGCTCATAAGCAAGTACGACGACGTGCTGGTCGACGTTCTGAAAAAGCCAGGCTACTCAGCGGGCAGCACATTAAAGCTGATTTTGCCTTTCCTCAAGGCATATGGCGTCACAGACGGGCGGATGGAAGATTTTTCTGCTCAGAACCTGATCCTGATTGCAAACAGCGAAGACACATTACAGCATGTGCAGTCAGTTGCCAGCTCCTTTATCGTCAGCACCAGCTACGAAAATTACATTAAAGCGCTCTGCAAAGCTCTAGGCTTCCCATACGAAAATACTTACTGCACCAAACTGAGCCTCGACAAATACGCCATCACCGAACAAGAAAAGAAGCGGCTAAGCGAAATCGCAAAGGAAATCGTGCAGATGCCGATGATAGCCATGCCGCCAGAGGCAACGAAGATAGAAGATTTTTCTGTTGGTGACCAAGAGACGATTGGGCGGCTGGACGCAATTTTCTGGAGAGAAATTGCAGGCATGGACTTGGGCAGAATCTTCTCTGAAGTGACTACGGTGGGTGGGAGCCAAAAAGCCGCCGCCATAAAAGATGCTGTAGCAAAGCTGAGTGTGCCGCTGGAGGATGTGATGTACGTGGGCGACAGCATAACCGACGTAGAAGCTTTTCAGTTGGTTAGAGACAACGGCGGGTTAACGGTTTCCTTCAACGGCAACAGCTACGCGGTGAGGAACGTGGAAATCGCGGTTTTATCCGCAAACAGCATAGTCACAGCCGTAATCGCCGACGTCTTTTGTAGACAAGGAAAACAAGCCGCCCTGAATCTGGTGGAGAGCTGGAGCCTGCCAGCGCTTGAACGCAGCGGAGTGGTAAGCCTCGCGCTTCTGGACCACCTTTTCACGCTTTACCCTCAAGCCCTGCCTAAGGTTCAAATAGTAACAGCGGGAAATATGGAATCGCTGGCAGAGGAAAGTAGCGAGTTTAGAAAAAGAGTCAGAGGAGAAGCCATTGGACGACTCGGTTAAAGTGGCAGCGAAAGCAGAAATTGAGGACACCTATGCGGAAGCTTTTGCCGGAATTTTTTGCCGTATCATTGTGACGGCGGATGATGAACGCACGTTGTGCGGTGCGGCTGAAGACGCGACTGCCACGCCTTCGGTTGTGATTGGCAGGGTTGAAGGCGGTGTCGAGAAATGGTTGAGCCCGAAAGAAACTCCAGATCAACGTGAAGGTGCGGTGCTGCAGTTCTGGGGGGCAGTGAACCGCGAAAGACCTTTGGCTGAGTTGTTGAATAAGTTTGAAACCGAGTTATCTTACCGTATCCGACAGGACATACTGGTTAAGCCTTTCACAGCGGTTTTTGACGCCTTGCCCGAGGCGGAGGGGAAACTGGACATGATGGAGTGCGTGGGGCACTGCGGCGATGGGTACGAGTGGATGGAAAAACGCCACGGCCGAGAGGTTATTGTTGTTCCCCTGATGGTTCCAGATTTTGTAATCGAACGGTACTTGGGCTATGCCCGCGGCGTCATGGGCGCCAATTTTTGGGTGATGTGTAAAACAAAGGAAGCCGTAAAGGCGGTAAGTAAAAAGGCCTTGGAAGCAATAAAGCGTATTGAGGGCGTGGTCACCCCGTTTGACGTTTGTTCCGCGGGTTCGAAGCCTGAAACCCATTTCCCAGCCATAGGTCCCACCACAAACCATCCGTACTGTTCTTCGCTTAAACCGAGGCTGGAAAGTGCCTCTTTGGTTCCTGATGGCGTGCGTTACGTCCCAGAGATAGTGATTAACGGGGTCTCGATGGAGGCTGTTAAAAAAGCTATGAAAGCTGGAATAGATGCGGTGCTGAACGTAGAAGGTGTCGTTCGGGTTTCCGCTGGTAACTATGGGGGCAAACTGGGCGAGTTCAAGATTAAACTGCGCGAGTTGTTTCCATGAACAGTTTTGACGCTATTGGTTTTGGAGCACTTAATGTGGACAAGCTTTTCAGAGTAAACAGACTTGCCAAGGCTGAAGAAGAAAGCTTCATAGAGGATTACGCGGAAACCTGCGGCGGATCAGCCGCGAATACAGCGATCGGATTGGCACGGCTTGGCTGCAATGTAGGGTTCATCGGCAAGGTGGGCTGCGACAGAGAAGGCGACTTGCTCCTCAAAGATTTCCGTGCAGAGGGCGTGAATGCCGCGGGTACAATCCGCGCAGAGCAAGGCAAAAGCGGTTCAGTCTTGGGCTTCGTAAACAAGAAAGGTGCACGGGCTTTGTACATTGATTCTGGCGTTAACGACACCATAACATTAGATGAGGTGAACGCCAGATACGCTTCCCGAGCACAGTTTTTGCATTTAACCTCATTCGTCGGAGACACATCATTCCAAACACAGAAAAAGCTCTTGGACGTCATTCCAGGTAGTGTCAAAGTTAGCTTCGACCCTGGCGCTTTGTATGCAAGGAGAGGCTATGCGGCTCTGGAACCTATCTTAAGAAGAACTTACGTTTTGATGCCTAACGCCCTCGAGCTTGGACTCTTGACGGGAAAATTTGATTATTGTAAAAGCGCCGATTTAATGGTTGGAAGAGGCGTGAAAATTGTGGCTGTCAAGCTTGGCGCCGATGGCTGTTACGTTACAGACGGTCAAGAACAGCACCTGATAGAACCCTTTCCCGTGAAGGTTGTGGACACGACGGGTGCGGGGGACGCGTTTTGCGCGGGTTTCCTATATGGCTTAATTAACGAAAAGAGCCTTTACGAGTGCGGCAAGCTGGGGAATTTTGTGGCTTCACGTTGCGTCATGAAAATGGGCGCCAGAGCCGGGTTTCCCATTGCCCGAGATTTAGAACTTCTTGGTTAAATGGTCGATCAGGCTTTCGAAAACGAGTTTTCCGTCGCCGTACTGCGGCATCTGTTCCTGTCGCGTCCAGTCGGGTTGCTGCCACCAGTAAAGCGCTCTTTCAGGATGCGGCATCAAACCGAAAATCGTTCCTTCCTTGTTGCAGATGCCCGCGATGTCATGGAAGGCACCATTCGGGTTCGTTGGGTATTCGCCGTCGGCGACGTTGCCTTTTTCGTCACAGTAGCGAAAAACCATCATGTCCTCATCAATAAGCCTATCAAGCATTTGCTGCTCTTTTTCCACTGGGAACAAGAATCTGCCTTCGCCGTGTGCGATGGGCATTCTTAGGACTTTTCCAGCGGGCACTTTGCTGGTGAATAGGCATTTTCCTTTGTTCTCGTTTTTAAGGTGAACCCATTGGCACTTGAATCCCTGCGGCACATTCGTTGTAAGAGTAGCTTCGGGGTAACGGCTGGTGCCTTCAAAACCAGGGAGCAAGCCGTATTCGACTAGGATTTGGAATCCGTTGCAGATGCCCAAAATGGGTCTGCCCTCGTCCACGACGGTTTCAATTTCCTTGCCTAACTTGCCGCTTAGCGACCTGGCAAATATCACTCCTGAGCGCACGTAGTCTCCGAATGAGAAGCCGCCGGGAAAAACAAGTACATTATAATCCAAGAGGTTCCCGCGTTTGACAAGCGCGTTCACGTGCAACGTTTCAGCCTGAACGCCCAGCTCTTGGAAGGCGCGCCGCGTTTCCGCATCGCAATTCGTTCCGCCCACGCGCAGAACGCAGACTTTTATTTCTTCCCGCTTCACCTGCTATACCTCCTTGCACAACGTCTCCTTCCAGCTTCGGCTTAAATCCTTGAGCGAA
This sequence comes from uncultured Candidatus Bathyarchaeia archaeon, assembly GCA_964655035.1. Taxonomy (GTDB): domain Archaea; phylum Thermoproteota; class Bathyarchaeia; order Bathyarchaeales; family Bathycorpusculaceae; genus SG8-32-3. Next base: position 4,295 of record CAZZLA010000087.1, read on the forward strand.
GCATCCACAGCAACCACACCATCCAATCCATGGACTATTAATCTGGAATTCCTGCCGACCTTGCCTATCTCGGCGCATACTTTTCCTTTCATTAGGGATTCAAAGTCTTTTTTAGCTTTTTCTGGAACCTCGATGAGGAAGCGGCTATTTGATTCAGAAAACAACATGAAATCGTTGCGATTTACTGCTTCGCTCGGAACTTTTCTCAGGTCCAGTTCCACGCCGTAACCACCTGCCAAAGCAATCTCCGCCGCCGTCACCGCTAATCCGCCTTCTGAAAGGTCGTGGCAAGCTTTGACAAGCCCCAAGTCTATGGCTTCGGTGACAGCTTCAAAGGTTTTTTTGGCTTGTGCCGCGCGCACTTTCGGAACGGTTTTGCCCATATGCCCTTTGAGCTTATAGTATTCTGAGCCGCCGAGTTCCTTGAATGTTTCACCCACGATGTAGAGCAGGTTGTCTGGCGCTTTCACGTCCATCGAGACGGTTGCACGTATGTCGGGAACTATGCCCAGCGCAGTAATGAGGAGAGTTGGCGTAACTGGACCCAGAGGCGACTCGTTGTAAAGGCTGTCCTTTCCCGAGATGAAAGGGGCTTTGAAGGCGGTGGCGAAGTCGTAGCATGCCTCACACGCTCTTATGAGTGAGCCGAGCCGTTCTGGTTTTTCAGGGTTGCCCCATGTGAAATTGTCCAGAAGCGCGACTCTGCGGCCTCCGACTGCAATGTTGTTCCGCATTGCCTCGTCTATGGCTGAGGCTGCCATCCAGTAAGTGTCGATTTTTCCGTAGTTCGGGTTCATACCGCAGGAAATAGCTATACCCATCCACGAGTCATCGAGAGGCTTCAAGACCGCGGCGTCGTTTGGCCCAGCGTACGTGCCTTGCAGGGGCTTCAGCACCGTGTTTCCCTTAACCTCATGATCATAAGTGCGCACCACGCTTTCTTTGCTGGCGGTGTTCGGCGAGGAAAGAAGCTGCAAGAAAGTACACGTAAGGTCATCTGGTTCGGGAAACTCTGGTTCTTCAAGACTTACAGTCTCGTGTACTGCGGTTTTCATGCTTTCCGGTGGTTCAAAAAGGAAACGCATATCCATGTCCGCCACTTTTTCGCCTCGATAATTTAGCTGCAAACGCGTTTCTTGAGTGAGCTTTCCTACCGCTGTGGCTTCCGCATCTTCCTTCTCAAAGATTTCCAAAACTTTTTCAAGTTTTTCTGGCGGCACGGTTAGGAGCATGCGTTCTTGGGATTCTGAGATATAGATTTCCCAAGGAGCCAGCCCCTGATCCTTCAAGGGCACTTTTTCCAGCGCCACTGTTGCGCCGCAACAGAATCTCTCTGCGGTTTCGCCCACCGCTGAGGATAATCCTCCGCCGCCCAGGTCAGTTATGGCTGAGGCGAGTTCGCGGTCTCGGATTTCGATTATGGCGCGTTTCAGTTTTTCCTCTTCGATGGGGTCTGCGATTTGCACGGCTGGTCTGGATATTTCTTCGGATTTTTCTGTAAGCTCCGCAGAAGC
>CAZZLA010000088.1:0-5797 GCA_964655035.1 uncultured Candidatus Bathyarchaeia archaeon
ACTTTTTCATAACGCTGCAGCAGGCTTTGAAAATCCATTTCCTTGCCCTTTTCGTCTTTAACCTCCAGTAGGTCCTTATCTAAAAGGTAAAGCGCCTCGTAAAAAGCCAGCGCAAACACTTCGTTCTCCGCTGTGCCGTATCCACGTTGAGACAGCTCGTCGATGCTGCTTTTTTCGGAGATTCTGACGCCTTTTTCCGTCAGCGCACCCTTTGTTTTAAGTTCTGAAGCGTTTGTGGAGTTCGTTTTGTCGTTCATGGTTTCAACCTTCATTTCAGATTAGTTAACTCTTAAACGATATACATTTCCTTTTCTATAAAAAAGAAGCGCGGCAGCTCCCAGAGTATTGTTTATCCATAAATCTTGAATTCACAAATGATTTATCAAAATTACCCGCTAGTTCTCCATGATAGGAGCATGCATCATGACAAGGAACAATGACCCAAAAACCCTTGCTAGCTTTATTAACTGCCTGAGCCGTCTAGAGAGCAACACGTTTCTTTTGTATAAGCATCTCGCCGACAGAGTTGAATTGCCTCTGGTGAAGTCTTTTCTGCTTCAGATCGCCACTGACAGCCAGAAACACTCCATAGTCCTCAAAGGCATAGGCGAAAGTATAGCGAAGCCTGAGGGCAAACCCAAAGAATGCGAAAAAAGGATAGGCAAGTCATGGCGAATAGTTGAAATAATTCTTAGAGAAATAAAAGAAAAGCCGAAAATTCCTTCAGGCGAATTCCCGAAACTGGCTGAAAAGCTAACCGTTCTGGAGAGCATAATGGGCGAAGAATATTATATGTTCGTGCAGCTTAAGACCTTAGACCTTATGATGAAGGAAATAAACCAAATCTACAACATAGACTTGGGCAGCGTCAAAAAACTTTTCCTAAACATAATTCGAGATGAAGAGACTCACAGGGAGCTTCTGAAAGAAATAAAAACGCTTATCACATCAAAAGACGAGATAGACAGTGCGCCTATAGTGAAATATCAGAACCCAGATGCATGGTCTAGACCCGTGCCTTAAACAAACCAGATTCCGCAGTTCTGACCGGTGGACTAGCAAAGGCTTAAACGACAAGTTCCAGCAGCTTGCGCAGATTGTTGATTTCCACTGCACCCGTTCCCGTTACCAAACGTGATAACGTGGGTTTCGCCTCTAACCCTATCGTAACTAAACGGTCTCCCTTGAAAGAAAGAGTGACAGTTAGCCCTTCCTCCTTCAACTCTCCAGCAATACTCTTAAGTTGTGCAAGCCTGCTTCTGATCGAAGTGCCGCTCCCTGCGCTGCCCATGACATCTTTCAGAAATTCCTTGTTAGCTATGCTAAGCTCGATTTTGTTGTCTTCAGCTTTTATTTGAAGGGCTTCCACATCATCAGTGAATAAAGTAACTTCTCCAGACTTGACAACGTGACCTAACCATGTCGGTAATTGCACGTCTCCACCTCTTCCTAGTCGGAAGCTACTTTTCCGCTACGTACAGAATGTCCAAAACAATGGAGCCGTTGATTTTAGCTTTGACCATGCCCATGTCTAAAGTGAGTTCTTGGAAGCTGAGTTTGATGTCTGATCCTTTTCCCGCGAGTTTGTCAACAAGTTTCAGTAGGGTTTCACCCATATCTTCAGAAGTTTTAGCCATAATTTTTCACCACAACCATAATATAGAGTTTTCTTGGCATAAATAGTTAACGCATACGCAAAAACGCGCAAAAATGCTTCTGTTACAACCACCTCTTTCTTCTAAAGTAAATAAGCATCACAACTGCAATCGTAAGCATTAAAATTAAGACGGCAGGGTACCCCCAAGGCTGTCCAAGTTCAGGCATAAACTTGAAGTTCATACCATAAATCCCCGCTATAAACGTTAACGGAATGAATATCGTAGCAATGACCGTTAAAACCTTCATAACCTCATTCATGCGGTTGCTTACGCTTGACAGGTAAATATCAAGCATTCCAGAAAGCATATCTCGAAACGTTTCTACAGAATCCATCACCTGAATGGTGTGGTCGTAAACATCTCTCAAATAAACAAAAGTTGACTTGCTGATTATTGGCGATTCCGACCTTTCTAAGCGGCTTATAACCTCTCGTAAAGGCCAAACCGACTTCCGCAAGAAAACCGTCTCCCTCTTCAAATCATGAATGGTCTGCAACGTTTCTGATCGCGGATTTGTGACCAGTTTATCTTCTATTTCTTCAATTGCTTCCCCCAGCTTCTCAAGAATCATAAAGTAGTTGTCAACAACGGCGTCTATCAGGGAATAGGCGAGGTAGTCGGCACCCATTTTCCTTATTCGGCCCTTATTGCTTCTGAGACGCTCTCTGATGATGTCGAAAACGTCTCCTTCCTTTTCCTGAAAGGAGACAACAAAGTCAGGTCCGAGAACCATGCTGATCTGTTCGGTTTTTGTCTGATTTTCTTTTTCGTCAAACCTGAGCATTCTTAGAACAACAAAAATGTAATCGTTAAAATCCTCCATCTTGGGGCGTTGCCCCGTATTAGCAATATCCTCCAACACCAGAGGGTGCACACCAAAACTCTTTCCAATCTGTTCTATGATTTCTGGCTGGTGAACTCCATCTATATTCAGCCACGTAACTGAGGATTTTTTCCTAAAAGACACGGCTTCCTCAACATTACTGACCTCTTTCTCCTGAAAATTGAGTCCATCGTAACTGATAACCGATAACTTGACCCGTTCACGCCTTTTTTCACCCACGAACACTATGGTTCCCGGCGGAAGACCAGCCTTCTTAGACCGCCTAGGCATCAGTTTTCGGATGACAGCGCACCTCAATCCGATTTAATCTGCGAGAGCTTATAGGATTTACGCTTAAGAACTTTCAAGAAGCGCCTACTTCGAAGCGTTAGTTTTGAATTTGGCAAAATCGATTTGGTAGTAAACGCCGCCTTCATGGATAATTGCAGTCACGTACTTCAGCGGCGTGATGTCGAAGGCTGGATTAAGCACGCGTATGCCCTCAGCGGCGACCTGCTGCCCACCGTAATGCGTAACTTCCGTGGGTTTTCTCTCTTCGATGGTAACTTCGGATGCTGTGCGTGTTAAGTCGAAGGTGGATTTCGGCGCTGCCACATAAAACGGCACTCCATGCTCGTGGGCTAACACTGCAACGGTGAAGGTGCCTATCTTGTTAACCACGGCGTCTTGCACTATGCGGTCGGCGCCCACAACAACCTTGTTAACCAAGCCTTTGTGCATGACGTAGCCAACCATGCTGTCCGTTATCAGCGTAACCGGTATCCCGTCACGTTTAAGCTCATAAGCCGTCAACCTAGCGCCCTGCAACAACGGGCGCGTCTCAGTGGCGATGACCTTAATCTTTTTTCCCTGCTTCCAAGCCGCGCGTATCACGCCCAACGCGGTGCCGTACTCAACCGTGGCTAATTCGCCTGCGTTGCAGTGCGTCAAGATAACGTCGCCATCGTTGAATAGCGCAGCCCCGTTTTCTCCCATAGCCCGATTCGCCTCTGCATCTTCATCCGCGATTCTCTGAGCCTCTCGCACCACAAGCGCCTTCAACTCTTCAACGGTTCCCCGAAAATCTCGGGCTTTGCCTAAAACTCTATCTGCCGCCCAAAAAAGATTCACCGCCGTCGGCCTCGTACTCTTAAGCGTCTGAGCGGCGTCTTCCAGCTCAGCCAGCAACTCCGATTCGCAGGTTGCATTTGAGTTGCTAGCGGCCAAAGCGAGACCATAAGCGGCGGCGGCTCCGAGTAACGGGGCGCCTCTAACTCTCAAGTTTTTTATGGCCTCAGCCATCTCGTCGACTGTTTTGATTTTCAAGATTACTGTTTCAAGGGGTAGTCTGGTTTGGTCTATTGTGATGACGGTTCCGTCTTGCCATTCTATGGTTCGCATATGTGTTGCCCCATTGATCGTTTAATGATTTATAGTAAGGTCTTATTTTAGGTGGCTCTGTTTAAGATTACGGGGCAAACTTGTTTTCCTCATTCGAGAGGCGACTTTACGTAGGTTACGACTTCAACTGGGCAGTCTTTTCCAGATTTGAGCCTTTTTTTCCATTCATCCCCAACAGCGATAAGTGAGAAAACGCCTGAGATTTCTGCTTTTGCCTTTTTGACAAGGTTAATCAATGCTTCCTGTGTTTCCCCGCTTTTTATCATGTCATCCACTACTAAAACGCTGTCGCGTTTTTTGATGGCGTCTTTTGGGATGAAAAGTGTCACGGTTACGCCTGAGTCTTTTCCCAGAACGTAGGTTTCGTCTAGAAACGCTTTGACGCCGACTTCTTTGTTTCTTTTAGCCAATATGAGGTTTACTCCTAGGGCGTTGGCGACCATTGTAGCCAAGGGGATTCCGTCAACAGCTGCGGTTAAGATTTTTGTGACCCGTTTTCCAGCAAAATTCGCTAAAGCATGGTTTGCGGCCTGCTGAAGTATGTTATAGTCTCCGACAATCTCGGTGTTGTCGAAGTATCCTGTGTCGTCGAATCTTATCCTGCTTCGCAGCTCCGTTTCTAATCCGACGAGTTTGGTAAGCACTTTCCACAGTTGTTTAGCCCTGGTTGTGTTGGGCAGAACGTGTCCTTTCGCGTATCTGCTGAGGACGGTGACGGGTAAACCTGTCTTGGAAGCTAACTCGCGATACGTTATGTTTCGCTTATACTTTGCAGTTCTCAAAAGCTCGATTGTCATTAAGCGAAGTTTCAAATCTTCTGCGTGAGTGCTCATCTTTTTCCCCCTTAAACACCTATGAGTCAAATACTAAAACATTTATCTTGTATTGTAGCTTGCCAATTTATACCTTCCGTTAAAAACCGGATTCCGCTCTTAACCTGCTGAGTCCGCCTCCTGTGGCTCAATTTTGCGGTTCACATCAAGCTTTTTAAAATTGAAACACGACACATATGTAAAAAGAGGCTTCCGTGTGCAAAAAGCAAAACGATTGTTCATCACCGCGCTTTTCGGTTCAATAATATTCGTGATCAACTTTTTCGTGCCCCCACCTATTAGCTACCTTCTTATAGTGGTTCAAGCGGTCATACTTGCTTTGTCAAATTTTTTTGTGGGAAAAGCGGGTGCCACTTATGTGGGTCTCGTCGGCGGCTTTCTGTCCGCGTTAGCACGCCCTGCCTTTGGCCCAATCACTTTTGTCTTCACACTTCTCTTCGGGATCATGGTGGACGTTTTTTCTTTTGCCTTCAAAATCTCTCCCACAAAGGAAAGTGTGAACCGAAATAGAGTAATATTTGTCATGACGTTCAGCACCGCAATAATCGGCTTCTTAAGCTATTACACAACCGCCGTCTACATACAGATTATTGACCTAAACCCGATGATATCGGGGCTGGTAATTTTCGTCGCTACGGGCAGTGGCATCGCAGCAGGCTACGCATCCGCTTATCTTTGGAATAAGTACCTGAAAAACATCTCCGTTTAAGAACAACCAAACTACGTCTAACGCGTGCGCAGTTTCGCGTATGATATATTACGATTATGAAGTCATCCCTTTTAAAGCGCCGTGACTTGACATTGCGATGGAAAAGGAGAAGGCTTCGATGAAACTCTTTCGCAGAAAAAGCCGCGCAGTAAAGAACTGGCAGGCACGAGCGCTGACGATAGACCCGAACAAGACTAAGTTAACCCTTATCCGCAAAAAGGCGCCTAAGCAGGTTCCCGCGTGGGTCTACAAAAAGTACGCTCCGCAACACTCATCGCAAAACCGAAAACGTTACTTTTCCCTCAGTGAGAGTATTTCTCTTTTATCTTTTTATCTGCGATTTTGGCGATCATCGCGTTAGAAATCAGAACAT
>CAZZLA010000089.1:0-5751 GCA_964655035.1 uncultured Candidatus Bathyarchaeia archaeon
GTGGTATCCGCTCCTGAGATTGTCTTCTTTAAATTAGTTGAAGTGTCAAGCGCAACGATTTTGCCACGGTCCACAATGGCTATTCGGTCGCACAACAGGTCAGCGTCAACCATCATGTGCGTAGTGATAAGGACTGTTGTGCCGTTTTCTTGGTTAAGCTTCTTTATGAACTCCCTTATCTCGACCGAGGATTGAGGGTCTAAACCCAGCGTGGGTTCATCAAGAAACAGGACTTGGGGCATGTTAAGGAGGGCACGTACCACGTTTATTCTTTGGCGCATGCCTGTGGAGAAGGTGCCTACTTGCGAGTTCTTCCACTTGGTAAGCTGAACCAGCTCTAACAGGTCGTCGATTCTCTTGTTTAAGACAGCTTTGGGAATGTTGAAAAGGTTGCCAAAAAACCGTAGGTTCTCGGCGGCTGTTAAGCGGTTGTACATTATCATTTTTTCGGAAACGATGCCGATTAGCTTGCGGACTTCATTATCGTTTTTCAAGATGTCATAGCCGCCTATGACGGCAGTTCCCTTTGTAGGTCTAGCTAAAGTTGAGAGTACTCGCAGGGTTGTGCTTTTTCCCGCACCGTTTGGACCCAGGAGACCGAATATTTCACCTTCCTTAACGTCGAAGCTGATGTTGTCTACGGCGGTGAACTTGCCGAACATTTTCGTTAGGTTCTTGACTTCGATTATGGACTCGTTTTTCATAAAGGATCATCTCGAACGCAATATTATTCAGTGCAGTATATCGCGGTAAAATATAAATATTGCTGACGATTACAGGTAGACCGAAGGGCTTATGCCAGTAAACAATGAAGAGAAAACAACTGCAAACTGGATGAAAGAAGCCCAAAAGGGCTACATACGCGTAGCTGTGCTCATACTGCTCAATAATAAGCCGTCCCACGGCTACGAAATCATGAAAGAAATCAAAGATAAAACCCGAGGCTTTTACAAACCCACCCCCGGTGGCGTATACCCAATCCTGAAAGACCTAGAAAAAGCAGGGTACATCACAGGCGAATGGCATAAACAAAACAACAGAAGCATAAAAACATACAGAATAACCGAAAAAGGCAAAATCATCCTAAGAAACGCTATTGTAAAACAAAGCGAAATCGCAAACAACATGAACAGGCTTTTTCAAGAATTCGCAAGAGATGTACTAAACATGGAATCTTCAGCAGTTCCAATGCCAGTTATGCCTAATCCCTTTGCAGCATTCCTTGAAGAAGAAACCAGAAAAACATCCGATATTGAAGAACTTGAGCACCAAAGGAGACAGATTAATCAGCACAGTAGAATGATTCAGGAAAAGCTGAAATCAATAGAAAAAGAATTGGCAAAGGAAAAAGCCAAAAAAGTAAAAACGAAACAGGAATCATAGTAGGTTATTGCTGTCTTGGCGATGACCGCTCCTGATACTCTTTGTTCACCTTGTAATACTTGGCATTAACTGCATGGAAGAGGACTGTCCGTCAACATTAGTGTGAAGTATTTCATCCAATCTTGAGCAAGAGTGCGTTACCTTCAACTTTCACTTCGTAAGATGGGTCATCGTTGATTTTAGAGTGAATAAACAGCATTTTGGGACCTGAAATAACCTTTCCTGTAGTTACGTCAAATTTCGATTTGTGTTTGGGGTATGTTACAACATTGCCTTCCAAAGAACCTTGTGAGAGATCAGCGTTGGCATGTGTGCATCTATTTCCAATAGAGTAATAGTTACCATTTACATTGGCTACCAAATACTCTTTTCCTCCAACCTTAAACATCTTCATTTTGCCAACTGGTACTTCAGACAGCTCACCAACTTCAACAAACCCCACGCTTCTTCACCTCCTAAAACACAGTGACGTTTTTACTCATACCTTAAAGCTTCAACGGGTTTAAGTTTTGAAGCCCGCCACGCAGGGTACAACGCGAAGATAACGCTCACGCCTACACCGAACCCAAACGCGCCGAGGAACACCAGCGGAGTCAAGACGGGAGTAATGCTCAGCATATCACCTGCTCCAGCTCCTCCTCCCGGTCCGATGCTTATCGCGCCACTGCCCAAGACTGTTGCAACGATGTTCGCTAGCACCCAGCCTAAAGCTATGCCTATTACTGCGCCTATTACGCCGATTATCACCGATTCGCCCAAGAAAATCCCCAAGACTGTTCGGCTTTTCATGCCCAGTGCTTTCAGGATGCCTATCTCGCGTGTGCGTTCGATTAGAGAAACAATCATGATGTTCATGATTCCGATGCCTGCCACAAGCAATGAGATGGCCGCGATGCCTACGAGGAACAATTCGATTATTGAAAAGACGCTTCCGAGGAGGTTCAAAACTGCAGTTGAAGAGATGACTGACACTTCTCCAGCGAATTCGTCCACTATCTTATTGGACACGGCGTCGATTGTGGCTTGGTCACTGTTTGTCAGTTTTACGATTATTGTCTCGCATTCCGAAGTGTTGAAAAACTCTTGTGCTGTTGAAAGTGGAATGTAAATGTTGCTGTCTGAGGGACCGCCGAACGCGAAGCCGCCGACTTCTTGCAGAACTGCAGCTATATGTGCGGTATAGCTTTCATTCTGGGGTGGACGCGCTGTGGCGTTTGTCCATAGGATTTGCACGTCTTCTCCTGCGGTGAAGAGAACTGTTCCATTTTGCCGCTCGTTCACGCGTTTTCCAATGGCAACCGTGTTGTTGGCAGGGTTGTCTGGGATTTCGCCGCTTTCTGACACGAAGGTGGTACTGTAGGTGTTCTTGTATTCTACGAAGTCGACGCCGATGATTGTTGTCAAGCGCTCGTGTTCGGTGGAGTTGATGTAGCCTGATCGCTGGATTACAGCTATTGACGTGAGAATGTCGGTTGACAAGCCGTTTATCGTTTGCGTGTCGTTTATGAGCAGCTTGAATCCGGAGTCAGACCCTCCAAGCGCACCGCCGCCGAAACCGCCACCGCCTTGCCCTCCACCGAAGACTCCGCCGCCAGGTGCAATGATTACCGTGTCGGTTGCCAGTCCTGTTTCAAGTTGCGCGGTTATGGTATTTTGTAAGCCTGTAGTGATTGAAAGCAAAGCAACTATGGCGGCAATACCGATTACCACGCCCAACGTAGTTAAGCCTGCACGGAGTTTTCGCAGCCTTATTGCACTAAAAGAGTAGCCAAAAACATCTTTTGCTCTCATGTCGGTTCACCCTTGACTATATCTGCTGTTATTAAGCCATCAAACATCTGAACTGTTCTTTTTGCTTCTCTTGCCAGATGCTGATCATGCGTCACCATAATGATGGTCACGCCTTCATCCTCGTTAAGCTTTCTAACAAGATTCATTATTTCGCGGGCAGTTTTGGAATCTATGTTTCCCGTCGGCTCATCCATTAACAGAAACTTGGGGTTGTTCGCCAAAGCTCTGGCGATGGCTACTCGCTGTTGTTGACCACCGCTCAGCTCAGTTGGCTTATGATTGATTCGATCCTTCAAACCCACAGTTACGAGAAGCTCTTCCGCACGTCCTTTCCTTTCAACCTTGCTCACGCCCGCTATGGACAGCGACAGCTCAACATTTGCCCTCGCCGTGAATCTGGGAATGAGATTGAAAAACTGGAAGACGAAGCCTACGCGGCTTCTAATGTCGGATAGTTGGTTGTCGTTTAGCTTGGAAACGTCAACGCCGTCGATCAGCAGCGTCCCCGAAGTCGGTTTGTCAAGCGCACCGATCAGGTTTAGCAAGGTTGATTTGCCGCTACCTGAGGGGCCTAGAATGGCGAGGAAGTCGCCGCATTCCACTTTCAAGTTTACGCCTCTGAGGGCTTCCACTGGGATTTTTCCGAGCATGTACGTTTTTTTCAGGTCCACTGCTTCCACAACAAGCGCCATAAGAATCCCTCGTTTCTATTCCGTTTGCGTCTCCATATTTATTTGTTTAAATACCGCCACGAAAGCACTATGCCTATCGTAGTCAATATTGCAGCGAAGATTCCGACGTACCCGTATTGAATTGCAAGTTTCGAGTAATCGATGGTGGGGTTAATCAGGAGTTGCCTCATGCCGTCCATTGTATAGGATAAGGGATTGACGTTCGCCACTGTCTGTAGCCAACCGGGCATTCTGGCGATTGGGAAGAAGGCGCTGCTGGCAAAGGTTAACGGCAGGTTTAGCAGGTTCATGACCGCCATTGGCGTCTCGATTCTTGTTGACCTTATGTTAATGGCTATGAAAAGCGAAGACAAGCCCATGCATATCAGGAATAGGAATGCGAACACGCCGAGTATGTTGATCGGAGTGAAGGCTTCGCCAACTTGGAAGCCTAGTGGGACGGCGATTATCAGTATTATGAAAGCTTGGAACATTGATCGGAGTGTGGCTGAGAGTACCTTGGATATTATTATTACTGAACGTGAGACGGGAGTGCTGAGCGCCTTGTTAAGGAAGCCTAAGCGTCTATCCCAGACCACGGACATGCCGCTGAACATCGTCGTGAAGAGCGCGGTGAAAGCGATCATGCCTACAGCCATGAAGGAGATGTAGCTGGTTGTTCCGAACGTGCTCTGCAGTATTGAGTCGCCTATGCCTGAGAAAAACCCTTGAAGCCCAGTGATTTGCGCTGGGGTCAGTTGCAGGTTCGACATCAATTCTGGAGAAATGGTGAAAGAGCCTGAGCTAACTAAGCTGCCTAGGTTCAAGGCGTTTCCTAGCAAGCCTAGCCAGATGACGGGCTGTATTAGCGTGAGGATGAAAACTGTGGGTGCTTTGTACCATTTCTTAAGCTCTCGGTTGGTTAGCGCCCAGAGACCGTGCAGTTTGCTTTTAGAAACGTTGTTCATTTCACTCAATGCCTTCGCCTCGCCATCAGCATTCTTTTTGCATGAAGCGACTCGCCTGAGTCCTCGGCGTCACGCATGGACCTGCCCGTGTACTGCAAATAAACCTCATTTAAAGTTGGTTTCGTAAGCGAGAGCCGTGTGACAACGTGACCCGCCTTGCGCAGTGCTTCAATTATTAACGGGGCGGTTACTTCGCCGTTTTCAGACTTTATCCTGTACGTGCCATTCTCTTTTTTAACTTCTTTCACGTGCTCAATTTTCTCGACAAGTCCCGTTATGTCCTCATCTTTTTTTATGCTGACTGTGATTATGTCGCCGCCTAAACTGTCTTTTAGCTCCTCAGGGGTTCCGACAACGATTATTTTTCCATGGTCAATTATGGCGACGCGGTCGCAGAGGGCGTCAGCTTCCTCCAAATAATGCGTGGTCATGAAAAGCGTCATGCCAAACTGTTTTTTTAAGGTTTTAATGTAGTTCCAAGTGGCAGCTCTGGTTTGAACGTCCAAACCCAACGTTGGCTCATCTAAGAAAAGTACCTTTGGCCTGTTAATTAAGCCGCATGCCAGCTCTAGCCTTCGGCGCATGCCACCTGAAAAAGTTTGAACCTTTTTGTCTTTGAAATCGGTTAACTCAACAAGCTTTAAAAGGTCCATTGCTCGTTTTTTGGAAACCTCGCGGGAAATCCCGTAGAGGTCAGCGCATAAAAGTATGTTTTCGAAACCAGTTAAGTCTTCGTCGGCGGTGTACTCTTGCGGGACTAAACCGATGGAATACCTGACTTCGTTGTGCTGTTTGGCTATGTCTTGGCCTAGTATGGATGCTTTGCCTTCTGTCGGTTTCAAGATGGTGATTAGCATGTTTATAGTTGTGGTTTTTCCAGCGCCGTTAGGTCCTAAAAACCCGAAAATTTCGCCGTGTTTAACGCTGAAATTAATGTG
>CAZZLA010000090.1:0-5750 GCA_964655035.1 uncultured Candidatus Bathyarchaeia archaeon
TTTCAGTTGCGGATAGCCTCGCTCCATTGTATGGAATAATACTGGGTCCTTTCACAGGCGGCCTGAGCATAGTTTTAGGTACGTTCTTGGCGATGGCGCTGGGCAAGGCTCCTATCTTTTTAGGCTTAGATTTCCTTCCAGCTCTGGTGAATGCTGTTGCCTTAGGCTTCTTAGTTAAGCGCAAGTGGAAGCCTGTGATGATACTTAACGTCGCTTTGCTCGTGATTTTCCTTTTAAGTCCTTATTCATTGCTACTGGTTGAGATTCCGTTAGGCACGGGAACTTTCGCTTTTCCCTTTGTCTGGCTACATGTGGTAGCGCTGATAGTGCTTATTTCGCCATTACGTTCCAAAGCAATTTCTTGGATCGAAACCCTTAAGGCAACTTACTTGCCGTGGGGCTTAGCTATTGTGGCTTTCATTGGGACAATGATGCAACATCTCACGGGGAACCTCGTTTTTGAACTCACCTGGGGTCAACCCATTGGCGGATTGACAGCCGGAGGTTTTCACGGAATTTGGACCGTTGCTTTCTTCGCTTACCCCGTGGAGCGAGCAGTGTTAGTCCTTATCACAGTGTTGGTGGGATTACCATTAGTTAGAATTCTCAAGAAATCTTTGTTTGCAAATCATAGCTCCAAAACCGCCTAACGCAGTCAAAAACTTGGCAGTAGCCCCTTGAATAAAACGCGGTCTTGAATGTATTCATTTCCCGTTTTCAACGCAACCTCCGCCTTTGTCAGTTCGCTTCCCAAATAGGCAGCATGGTCGAGCCTCGTCACCAATCCCATATCCACAATTTTGGCATACACCGCCTCTGCAGTTTTCCCTTTAACAATATTGCTTGGCTTATCTGCCTCTGGCATGGCAAAGTGAAGTGCAGCAATTGTTTCCGCGTTGCGGTCTACGGTAATCCTGAACACGCCTTGCGGGTCCACAGTCGCCGGCTCAACTGCTTCATCAGCCACGGTCACCTGCGCGCCCGCCTCCAGCTTCTCGTCGTACGCCTCTTCATGCTTACGCTTGTCCTTCAAAATCAGCAGGTCAATGCCCAAATCCTTCGGAACCGAACCCCGCTTCTTAGCTAAAAACATCATCTTAGCCGCAGCTGCTTCTTCCCTAACGGTTCCCTGCGCTTTACTGCTCTTCTCCGTAGCCAACAGCATACTCGCGTTCACCTCAGACGATAGGCGCGCAAGCAAAGCGTTGACACCAACAGAATCAGCGTCAAAAAGCTCGGTAACGTTGGAAACACCCACAAAAAGCGGCACATTCGGATGCCTAACATCGAAATCGCGAAAAGCCACCAGCGACTCCAGCACGTTGGACGGCTCAAGAATCAGGTCTGCGATAAGCCGCTTCATTCCCAGCCGCCTTGCCTTTTGTATGATTTCTTCGAGAAAGCGGATGCGGTCCTCCGCCTTCGCAGGGAAGATGCCTTCACGCTGATTAGTGGGAATAACCACCGCCGCCACGCCAGTGGCGAAGGGAGCTATTTGCTCAACGTTTCCAGCGTCCACGCTCAATATCAGGTCCGCGCCAGCCGCAACCGCCTCTCTAATCTCATCCGGGTCAAGCGTGTCAATGCTCACCGGCACGTTCACCACATTTTTAACGGCTTGAACCGCGCGTTTCGCGTCTAAAGGTCTGGATTCGCCCGCAACCATGCCAACGTCTATTAGGTCCGCGCCCGCCTCCACAAAGTGCTTCGCCAACCTTTGGATTTCATTATTTGGCATTAGTACGGCGTCTACGATTTCCGCCAGTACCCGCATCGGAAATTCTTTGCCTACGGCTAATTCACCGATTAACATGTTGCCCGGCTTCTTCAACAAGACATCCCTGTTCCTCTTAACCGCGCCCAGCTCTCGTAGCGCTTTTTGCCTCAGTTCCTCCATGAGTAGGTCGCACGCAGGCGTCACCGTCGAAAGCTTAACCCGTCCTAGGGCGTCTAACACTGTGGGCAGGTCAGCGGCGTATCTTGAACCCTTGAAAGCCGTGGTTCCCACGGCATCCGCGATGAAAGCGGTGTCCCCTCGAATAAGTCCTGGAACCAAAATCACGTCGAAATCTCTGGCGCTTGTTGTTTTGATGGCTTTGGCAATTTGCTCAGGGCTCAACAAAGCGGCAACAGGAACCTTTAACGCGAGAACTTCGGTTTCAACGCTGCTTTCTTTGGCGTAACGTTCCACCGCTTTTTCCGCAAGCAAACCCGTTATCAGAAGCACTTTCAAATTGCGCACCAGCTGTTACTTGGCGACTTTGATGTAGGCGCCTCGGTTGTTTGCCTTGGCCACGAAGACTTTCCCGCCCACGCCTTCGTTTAGGAACGCCTGCACCTTCGCTTTGATTTCTTTCGCTTTCTCTTTCATGGTTAACCCGTAAAATGCTGGTCCCCACGAGCTTTGTCCCACGCCATACGCCCCGAGCTTCTGCAGGAGCGCTATGCCTTCAGCCGTTGCCTTTCTGGAGTAGGTTCCTCCTTGAACCTTGGCGAAGTAGTCCCCGATGACCGTTTGAATCTGGGTTAACGTATCCCCGAAGCCTTTGATATCACGTTCAACCAGCGAGGGAAGAAGCTTAATCATCGTTAAACGACAAATCCTACCTGCCTCTTTAGTCGTCATCGGCGCCAACGCTTTGAACGCAGCGCTTTCTTCGTTTTTCGCCAATCCCTTCTTGACGTTCGGAACCGCCACTACGAAAACCCAGTTCTGAGGAAACGGCTGGCGTAGAATTGTGGTGGGAAAGCCTTTTTTGCTTTTTCCTCCGTCAACCACGAATCCGCCCTGCTCAAAAATCGTGGTGCCCACGCTTGTTCTCTGTCCGCGTCCCATGGTTTCGGCGAGCGCTTGAGTTGAGGCGTCCACGTTGAATAGTTTTGAGAGCGCTGTGGCTACGGCTAAAGATAGCTGCGTTCCAGAGCCTAACCCTGAATGTTCGGGGATTACCTGTTTGATGTTGATGCTTGCGTTTGCTTTTATGCTGTAAGTTTCGAGGAAGCGTTTCGCCAGTATTTTTACCAGCTCGGTTTTCTCGCCTGTCACAACTAACTTTTCTGATGGCTGGGCTTCGAGAACGACGTTTGGCTGGTTTATGCCTACGCCTAGTCCTCCGAAAAGGCGTCCTAAATTGCCGTTTAAGTCTATTAGTCCGAAATGGAGTCTTGCGGGAGTTTTAACGTAGACTTTCACCTTTAACCCTCCATGATTCGACGCGCCTGGTTAAATCCGCCATGATTTCAGAGTAGCGCGAGCTTGGAGCTACACGGTTCACAACGTCTTGGCAGTCTCTAATTTTCTCTAGCAAGTTTAAGGCTTGTTCCTGCTTCTCCCCGTGCATCAGGAAGTGCTTGACGCGTGTAGCGTGTATGATGGCTTCAATGGCGGCGAACGAAGCACGGCAATAAGCTTGGGGCAAAACGGTTGAGGCGTGGACACGCTTGGCTTCGCATGTAATCTCCGCTTTTTCACCGTCAAAATGAGCCACGTTCACAACCGTAACTTCGATGTGCGCGTCTACCGCCCGCAATCTTGGCGCTTCTACGGTTTCTGCTTTTTCAAACCATCCCGTTGGTATTTTGCCTTCAGGGTTGACTTCTTTGAAGGCTGTTCGATAAAACATTTCAGGGTCAGAGGTTACATTCACCACGGCGCACCTCTTTGCTTGAAGATTCTTGTAAGTCAATGATGAAGTGTAAATCCTGAGGACCATGCGCTGGGCTTGCTCCATTATTGCGCCCATGGGTGCGGCGTTGGGTTGTCCAACTGAGCCGTAGGTTGAGACCACCGTCTCTACGATTACCCCCTTTGAGAAGCCCAAGTCTGCCAATTCAGTCATAAAACCACTTCGGGTCAAGGCGCATTTGTTGATGTGGGCATGGAATTGTGGAAGTCAACAGCGTATTTGCGGTTAACAGGTGTTTCATGCTTCATTCGAATGTAACTTTTTACACTCAGCTAATAAACTTTGCCACCTACCTTCCCTTTTATACTTACGCTGCCAATGTTGCATCAAAAAAAGGTTGCGTTCCTTTGCGAACGGGTCTGCTCTGAAAAGATTCCCCTCCCCTTTTTAAAGTGCAATGAACGCAAAATGAAAACTGGAGACCAAAAGAGTAATAGTCACCAATTCACCATTGACCTAAAAGAACTGAACGGTCTGAAACCGCACCAGTGGGGCGGGTAGCTCAGTACGGATAGAGCATCACCCTCCTGAGACCAGTAATGATATTGACCCTAAAGTCTTAGGCATTGACTTAATAGCGTACAAAAACCATCTACTCAACAAGTTTACTTCTAGCAGCTATGCTAAGCAAATATTCAGCAATTCAATAAGGTATTTTGACTGTTTAGAGAATCCTCAAGGGATAATTGAGATACCAGTCAGCACCAGAGGCAACGTGTTAAAGGCTATGGCTAACCTTTCGCGCGCTAAAGCATAATGGCAACTATTAGGGTAGCAATCAAAGTTATGCTGAGCAAATAAGAGTCATAACCAATTATCTCAAAGACAACATAGAAAATAAGTTGCAGAGCAACCATTACACCAGCTGCAAATGCTGCAAGTTTAAGAACAGACTCCCAACTCACAATAATCAACTCTGTCGATATTATTACGAAAGTTTTAGCAAAATTTTCTCTACGACCCACGACTGATCCTGATTCTTATTGCTTTCTAAGAAGAACCTCAATAGAAAATGGAATTCGAGGAATTCTATAAATTACTGGAAATGGCAAATAATATCTCTCATCAATAATTTTCAGCTTGTTCTTTCTAATGATGTTTTTCAATTCCTTTTCTTTCAAAACAGAAACATGTGTTTTGTCTTTATCCATAAAACCAAGATACTTTCTAGGCCACTCGTTGAGAGGTGTTGATACAATTAAATAACCACCTTTTTTAAGGTGCCTCACTAATTTTTCAAAGCTTTTTTCAAAGTTCTTTGTGTGCTCTAGAACATCTATAGCAGTGATACAATCAAATTCATTTTCAGAATATGGAAGCGGATCTTCCAAGGCAAGAATCTTTAAACTTGCTTCTGGTATTACATTTTTTGCTTTTTCAGTAGCAAATTCTGAGATATCAAATCCATGTAAGTCTTTGAAAACTGAAGAAAGCTCTTTTAAAAGGAAACCAAAAGCACATCCAACATCTAATACATTCTTACCTCCAACATTGTGTTTTTTTACAAAATAAATTATTCCTTCAAAAAGTTTAGAGTGATTCAATTTCTCATAATTTAAATAATTTGATTCACTAAATCCGTAAAAATAATTTCTTCCAAATTTTTCTGTCATAACGAATTGATACATCGTCAGAAACTTAAAAACATATATGACTTCATTTTTCATTTTTTAAAGTTTTCTAGGTTTTTAATATTTGTTTTTTAATGAAATTGTAACTTTAGTCAATAGAGAATAGTTATAGAAGCGTCTTCCATAAGTATTAAACATAGTTGCTTCTGAATTTAGAGGTGATTCACTTTAGTTACTAGCAACTGCTTAAATAGCATAAGCAGGTTTAACTATTAATTGAAGTTCAAGTCGTTTTCAACTGGAACAAAAGTTTGAGTGAACTAACAACCAGAGTTAGTATATTGGAGCTACACGTATTGTTAGAGGGAGAAGTAATGCCAAAGCCACCTAGCGGACCTTCAAAATATGCGCTTATTGTTGGCAATGAAGAAGAATCTGAAGTCAGCGTCGGAGTTGGAGTGGTTGTGGGAGATGGAGACTCTGTAACTCCCTC